>NZ_JBWKAI010000038.1:0-11853 GCF_056500955.1 Streptococcus sp. F2 | reverse complement strand
TCTGCTTAGCTCATCCCAAATATGTCAAAGCTATTCGAGGAAAGAAAACCGACAAGAAAGATGCGCAATGGATAGCCGACCTCTTCAAGCATGATTTAGTTGCTTCTAGCTTTATTCCCCCGCTCAAAATCAGACAACTCCGTGACCTTTTCAGATATCGCATGAAGCTAACACAACTTCAGGTTGGCGAGAAAAATCGATATCAGAACTGTCTCACTTGGTCTAATCTTCAAATTGCAAGTGTCGTTTCCGATGTTTTCAGAAAAAGTGCTCAAGCTATTATTAAGAGCATCCTTGACAATCCACAAGATAAACCCAATATTGAGCAACTGGTTCACAAGAGAATGAAGAATAAAGTCCAAGACTTGGAAATCGCTATGGAAGGTGCTTTAACTCCTGAACAAGCTGAGAAAATCAGAGTTATCAAAGCTCATTATGATGCCTTAGCTATCTGTAAAGAAGATTTGGAACAGATGATTCGGGAACTGGGACAAGACTATCAACATCAAGTAAAACTAATTCAAACCGTACCTGGTTTCAAAGAGGACTTATCTGCTCTCAGAATCATCTCAGAAATTGGTTGCGATATGACAGTCTTTGATTCAGCTGCCAAACTGTGTTCCTGGGCTGGACTTGTCCCTGCCAACAATGAAAGTGCTGGGAAAAAGTTTTCTACGCGCATTTCTAAAGGGGGAAAATACTTGAAACCTTTCCTTGTTCAAGTCGCAAACGCTGTTGTCAAATCTGATAAGCATCCAGAATTGAGAAACAAGTATCTTAAACTCAAGAAACGCCGGGGACACCGAAAAGCAATTATCGCTATCTGTCGCAAATTACTGGTTTCTGTGTACCAAGTGCTACGGAAACAAGAAGACTACAATCCTGTTTTACAAGGACTGACCGAAATACGAAATCCTGATAAAACGATGTCTGCTCAAGACGCTGTTCGTTTTGCACAACAGCACGGATTCAATGTCGCTTAATCTCAAAAATCAGGTTTCAATACCTCTTTTTAACGCGCCCAAAATCAGCATAAACAATAAATCAATTAGCTTTTATTTTTTTCAAACTTCTCTTTAAGGATCTCTAGCTTGAGCGAAATGATTAGCAGTCTGTTTGAAACCACTATAGCACTTTTGAAGTTTCCATGCTAATGATTACTTTAAAAAAGCCCTTAAGCCTAAGCTTAAGAGCAGTTATAGTTAACTTACCAATTGTATTTGTCAACATTTTCTTTGGTAACAAGGTAAATTGGTGATACGGTCTCTTTATCCACTTTTTTTCCATTGTAGTGGTCAATAGCCGCTTGGATAGCAATTTCACCCATTTTAGCAGGTTGTTGAGCGATTGTTGCTGTAATATCACCTTTCTCAATAGCTTGGTGAGCATCTGGTTGACCATCAATACCAATGATTAAAACATTTTGAAGGCCTGCTGATTTAACAGCTTGAGCAGCTCCGAGTGCCATTTCATCATTTTGGGCAAAAATGACTTGAACGTCTTTGTTTCCTTGAATCATGTTTTGTGCTGTGTTCAAGGCCTTAGCACGGTCAAAGTTAGCTGACTGACTTGATAAAACTTCTAATTTTTCTTTCGCAACTTTATTAAAACCATTCCCACGGTCTACAGTCGCTGAAGCTCCTGGAACGCCCGACAATTCAAAGGCTTTTGCTTTTTCACCAAGCTCTTTCACAATGTAGTCAGCAGCCATTTTACCCGCTTCAACATTATCAGAAGCAACTGTTGTTAAAACGTCACCACCATTGCTACCACGGTCAATAAGAATAACAGGGATACTAGCATTATTAGCAGCTTTAATTGCTGGCACAATGGCATCTGAGTCCACTGGATTAATCAAAATAGCATCCACATTTTGGCTAATAAAGTTTTGCACATCGTCCGCTTGACGTGCTGCGTCATCTTGAGCATCAGCAACTTTTAAGCTCACTTCTTTTTTATCAGCATACTTGTCTAAACCATCTTTCATAGCGACGAAGTAAGGGTTATTCGTAGTGGAAATAGATACCCCTAATTTCAGGTCTTTAGCAGCTTTTTTTGTCACCTCTTTGCTTGTTCCAGAAGAATTTCCTAGACCAGTTTTTCCGCAAGCTCCTAGGACAAGAAGCATTGACATAAGTAAGGCTAGAAAGCCAAGTTTTTTCGTAAATTTCATGATGTCTCCTTTTTAAAAATTATTTAACACTAAGACCGTACATGCGTTAGCATGCCAACAATAACTGAAACATTTCCCTTATTTTGCAACTTTAAAGCGATCTAGTAACACGGCAATCAAGATAACAATCCCTTTTACCACTTGTTGCCAAAAGGCTGATACACCAATAATGTTTAACCCGTTATTAAGGACCCCAATAATCAAGGCACCAATCAATGTTCCTAGGATACGTCCTTTACCTCCTGATAAAGAAGTTCCTCCAAGAACAACGGCTGCAATAGCATCCATTTCATAACTGCTACCAGCTGTCGGCTGAGCAGAACTCAAACGAGAGGTAATGATTAGCCCAGAAATAGCGGCCATCATTCCTGAAATGGTATAAATAATAAGTTTGACTTTATTGAGTTTAACACCTGAGATATACGCTGCTTTTTCATTGCCTCCTAGCGCGTAAACAGATTTCCCAAAGGCAGTTTTGTGCAAGAGCACATACAAAATAAGAAAGACGATAAACATAAGGATAACTGGGAAAGGAATACCGACAATATACCCTTGTCCTAAAAACTGAAAGAGGAATGAGTCAGACAATCCTTTAGTAATAGGATTCCCATTAGTATATACAAGCGTTGCTCCTCGGAAAATAGTCATGGTAGCCAAGGTAACGATAAATGGCGCCAATTTCCCATAAGAAATAAAGAGACCATTTACCATTCCAAACAAGCCACCCATGATAACAGCTAATAAAATAGCTAAGGGAACAGGCACACCTGAAGCTATAAATCCAGCTGAGAGAGCACTAGAGAGTGCTAAAATCGAACCTACCGATAAATCAATACCACCAGTTAAAATGACAAAAGTCATCCCAAAGGCAATAAAACCATTAGCGGTTACCTGCAAAAGTAAGTTTAATAAGTTGTTTGTGGTTAAAAAGTTAGGATTAATCAGCGTGATGACAATCATTAACCCAACGAGTGCGACCAGAGTGGTTAACTCTGACATGTATTTCATTACTTGTTTCACCTTAATTTCCTCCTGTTGCCAACTGCATGACTTTTTCCTGACTAGCTTCTTCACGAGAAAGTTGGCCAGCTATACGTCCTTCGTGCATGACCATAATCCGATCACTAACGCCTAATACTTCTGGAAGGTCTGAAGAGACCATAATAATAGGCACACCTCTCTCTGCCAATTCATTCATTAATTGGTAAATTTCGCGTTTGGCACCAACATCCACCCCTCTAGTGGGTTCATCTAAAATCAATACTTTTGGAGCAATGCCAATCCATTTCGCAAGGACAACCTTTTGCTGGTTCCCACCAGAAAGATTTCCCACCGGTAAAGTGGGCGTCCCGGATTTTATACGCAAGCGGTTAATTAATTGCTCAACAAAGGTGGTACTGGTTTTGTCGTCGAAGAAACCATGCTTACTGAAATCTTTGGTACTTGGCAAGGTCATGTTATCTTTAATACTAAAGTCTAAAATCAACCCTTCATCTTTTCGATCTTCCGTCAAAAATCCGATGCCGTGCTTAATCGCCTGAGCTGGATTATGAATCATGACTTCTTTCCCATCAATCATAACCTGTCCTGACTGTTTAGGATCCAAACCAAAAATGGTTCGCATCACTTCAGTTCGACCAGAACCCATTAACCCTGAAAAGCCAAGAATTTCGCCCTGTTTTACTTGGAATGAAACCCCTTGGAAAGTTTGTCCGGATAATTCCTTAACTTCAAAGGCAACTGAGCCAATAGTAGCTGTTTTTTCTGGATAGTAATCTTCGATATCACGTCCAACCATTTTTTTGACCAGTTCATCTGGAGTCGTCTCTTGAGTTGGTTTCGTGTCAACGACAATCCCGTCTCGCATGACCGTTACCACATCAGTAATTTTGAAGATTTCTTCCATACGATGGGAAATATAGACAATACCAACACCTTCTTCTTTTAAACTGCCAATAATCTTGAAGAGATTTTCAGTTTCGCGATCAGTAAGAGCGGCTGTCGGTTCATCCATAATTAATAATGACACTTCAGACAGGAGGCTTTTAGCAATTTCAATCATCTGTTGCTGACCAACTGAGAGATCTCCAATACGCTTATCCAAGGGAATAGACACTCCTAATCTTTTGAATGCATACCTAGCCTTCTCCTTCATGGCCTTATCATCTAGAAGTCCAAAAGATTTTTTGATTTCTCGCCCTAAAAAGAGGTTTTCGAGTACTGTCATCTCGGGCCATGTGTTCATTTCCTGATGAATAAAGCTAATACCAAATGCTTCTGCTTCTTGTGGATTAGCAAAGGCCATTTCTTTTCCATCAATCAAAATGGTTCCAGAACTTGCTGGAAAAAGTCCTGTCAAAATGTTCATCAAGGTAGACTTACCTGCACCATTTTCTCCCATCAAGGCATGAACTTCTCCTGAAGTCACCACTAAATCAATGGCTTCCAGTACCTTGTTGGTTCCAAAAGATTTGGAAATCCCTCTCATGTCAATTTTCATGCTAGTGTCCCCTTTCTAAATCGTCACCCCTGACTGCAAGATGACATTGGAATAAGGAGTATTTTCACCTGTTCTCACAACAGCTTTAGTTGACTTGGTCAACGCTTTTAATTCCTCGTGGCTAACGTACTCCACAATAACTGAGTTATCCAATCTAGCTAATAAATCCTCTAATTGTTTTGGATTTTGGCTTTTAATTTCTTCTGCTAAGATAACTTTTTCGACTAACACATGCTCTAAGTAAACTGCTAAGACGTCTTGGAAATTAGGTTGTCCTGGTTTGAGTGCCAAATCAATTTTAGCAACACCGTCTGGAACAGGAAGTCCTAAATCACCGATACAGACACGGTCTGTGTGTCCTAAATCATCTGCCAGTTTAGCCAAATGACTATTCAAAATCCCATGTTTTTTCATAAGCGTCGTGCTCCTTCATTTCTGATAATGTTGGCATGCCACCTTGGGCACCAAATTGTTGAACAGATAAATGTGAGGCCAAGGTCGCAAATTTTAAAGATTCACGCATATCTAATCCTTTTGAAATAGCAAAACCAAAGGCTCCGTTAAAGGTATCTCCAGCACCTGTCGTATCAATAGCTTCAGTCTTAATAGCTGGAATCAATTGAATAACTTGCCCATCAAAGTAAGTAGACCCCTTAGTTCCCAAAGTAACGATAAGACGATTTGGATATGCCTCAAGAATAGTGTCCAACTCTTTATCTGGGAAGAGTTCTTGAACTTCATGCTGGTTTGGTGTGAAATAGGTGACCAAGTCTAGCATCTCTTTATCTGTTTCTCTCGCAGGGGCTGGGTTATAGAGCACCTTGATGCCTTTATCATGACAAAATTGAGCTATGCCCAAATTAGCTTGGTGCGGGATTTCATTTTGAAGAATAACCAAATCAGCTGCCTCTAATACATCCCATTCTTTTTCCCAAAGAGTTGTGTCAACCTCTCCATTCGCTCCGGGACAGTAGATAATGCGGTTGTCATGGTTAAAAATGGTGATTTGAGCAATACCAGACGATGATGGTACCGTTCCCACAAAGTCTACGTTAAGACCGTTATCTGTTAAATTTTGTAATAAGAGATGGCCAAAGGAATCCTCGCCCACAGCTCCCAGCATATTAATCTGATCTTTTGGGGAGGCTAAGCGACCAACTGCAACAGCTTGGTTAGCCCCTTTACCACCAGGAACCATAGCAAAGCTATCTCCAAAAACCGTCTCTCCCTCTTGCGCAATCCGATTGGTCTTCATCACAAGGTCCATGGAGATACTGCCGACAATAACAATCTTACTCATTTTTTCTCCTTATAGTCTCACGTTCCACATAGTGAACTGGTAATTTTATGCGATTAGCTTCCACTGGCAACTGATTGGCAATGTTATAAACCAGTTCAGCTGCATAATGCCCCATCAAATAAGAGGATTGATGAATGGTTGACAGGGAAGGGTAAATAAATTGACTCATCAAAATATCGTCGTAACCCATCACTTGCACATCCTGAGGAATTTTCTTTCCACGGGAATGCAACTCGTGAATATAAGCAATGGCGTGAATATCTGACGGGGCTATAATACTATCAATGATTGGATAGACGTCGAGGTTCTTACTAGCTTCCAACTGAATGCTTTCAAAATCAAAACTCTGGCTATCACAGATGCGAAGGGTAACCTCTTTTTCGTGTAGATAAGAGAGGCTTGCTTCAAACCGTTCATTAATATTTTCGGCATTGTCTAGCGGTCCTCTAATCAAAAGCACTTCTTCTGTTCCCGCTTGCCAAACCGTTTGAGCAGCTAAGAGCCCTCCAGCTTTATTATCTGAAAAGACGCCATACTGCGTTTCTTGGTCAACACGGTCTACCACCACAACTGGAATAGGTAAGTCGGGGTAACGCTTGGTAAAGTCATGAGTCGTAATAATACCTGCCGCATTGCTTTGAAGAAGGACATGAACATATTCTTCTTCTAGGGCTTCACTGTCTGAAATATTACCCAACATGACTCGATAACCTTTTTCTTTCAGGTATTCTTCGGCCCCTCTTGCTAGGCGCGGAAAGAAGGGGTTAGAAATATCAGGAAGGAGGAGCCCGACTAACTGATTCTTTTTAGTTTTTAAAGACTGGGCCAAGACGTTGGGACTATAATGTAATTTGGCAATGGCTGCCTTAATCTTATCTCTAGCTTCATCAGAAACATAGCCTTTTTGAGAAATATATCTGGAAACTGTAGATTTGGATAAACCTGCTTCTTCAGCGACTTGTTTGATCGTTGCCATTAGTTGTCCTCCTTTCTATTCATTTGTGGAACCGTTCTCACATCTGTTATTGTAACCGTTTTCTTTTTGCTTGTCAACTATTTTCTAGCATTTTAAAGAAAGAGATCATTCTTTTTTAGAACCACTAGTTCAACCTGTAAGCTATTCGATCATCGGTTATCTTGCTGCTACCAGCTAAAGATTTTAAGGCATATAAAAAAGCCAGCTAGATGAGGTCAAAACACATCTAACTGACTCAGCTATTTCACAATTTAGTTGTCTTCTAGAGGACTAACCTCGTTTATTGACGAAGGTAGGCTAGGGCATCCTGAACAGTTGTTACAGGAACAATTTTCATTTTTGTTTTTAACTGCTTGGCTGCTCGCTTGGCCTCTTCATAATTGCTAATAGCTTTTGGATTGGCTTTTTTAACAGCTTTATCCACAGGATTATTCGGCACAAAGAAAATCTCAGCACCAGCATCTGCAGCAGCAACGACCTTAAGACCCGCACCGCCAATATCTCCAACTTCACCATTTTTACCAATGGTTCCTGTCCCGGCGATATGTCTTCCTTTACGAAGGTCTTCTTTATTAATTTGGTCGTAGATATCTAGTGTAAACATTAAGCCTGCGCTAGGACCCCCAACACCTTGGGTACTAAACTCGATTTTGTCTGCTGAATTGACTTTAGTATGGTCTGTTAAAGCAATGCCGATACCATTTTTACCATTTTTTAGTTTGATGATACGACCTGTTTCAGACTTAGGTTCGCTATTACTAATAAACTGCACAGTCACCTTATCACCAAGTTTTAAATGAGAGACATAGTCCACAAGTTCTGTTGAACTCGTAAATTGTTTGTGATTCACTCCCGTTACCGTATCTGCTAAGTTTAAAGCACCTTTAAAGGTTGAATCCTTGCTAACATCTAACACATAGACCCCTTTGTAGTCCAAAGTAACTGGTTTGTCTGCCAAGGTCAATGCCTGATAGACCGCAGCATTTTGTGAGGTTTCCATGTAGAATTGATTAATGCGGATATAGTCTGCATCGCTGTAACCGCCTGTGGTGTCCTCAACTGAACTGATTTCAGTAAAAGGGGTTAGCCAAGCATAGAGCAATTGAGCTAAACTGGCTCGACTGAGACTGACTGCCACAAACTGATAGGAGCCTTTATCTTTATCTTCTTTGCCATTAACCTTGACCACAGATCGAATGTCATAGGCTCCGCCAGGCATTTCAACATAGTAAGGAAGAGGGAAAAAGAGGACGATAAGCAGAGCCACGAGGGCAATTAGGCTAATCAGCCACCATTTAATTTTTTTAATTGTTTTCATTCATTTTCTCCACTTGAGTCATAACTGATTGAGGCACTAGTCCTTCCAAAGAGGACTGAAAATGAATCAGCTCTCTGACTCGACTCGAACTAAGTTGTTGCCATTCATTTCTAGAAATGAAATAAACGGTCTCAAGCGTCGGAGCTAGCATGTGATTGAAATACTCCAAATTGGCTTCGTAATCAAAATCAGCACCGTTTCGTAGTCCTCTAACCAAGTGAGTTACCTGCAACTCTTTGGCCACATCAACAGCTAAGCGATTTTCTGCCATCACGACACTCACATTGGTCATTTCTGCTAAAGCCTGTTTAAGCATCAATTGACGCGTTTGAGGGGGAAATAGCCCTTCCTTTATAGGATTATAAAAAATCCCGACATAGAGATGGTCACATAATTGGCTGGCTCGCTTAATAATATCCAGATGCCCATTGGTGACAGGATCAAACGATCCTGTATAAAGTCCTATTTTACTTGACATATACTGTTACCTTACTAATACCATAGGTTTTCTCTTTCCAAATCCCTAAGTTTGCAATTTCCTCTGGTAAAACTACGTTTTTATCCGTTTCGCACACCACCATAACGTCGTCACTCAATAACTCATTGGCAGCCAGAGCTTCAATGTTAGCGACAATAGTTTCCTTAGCATAAGGAGGATCCAAAAATACCAAATCGAATTGGCCACTCAACTGATGAATCGCACGTTCAGCCTCCATTTTCAGAAGAGTAAACTGTTGTTCTGCTTTGGTCATCTTGATGTTTTCTTGGATAATGGCTTGTGCCTTACGATCACGTTCTACCAAAACAGCAGACGTCATGCCGCGAGAAACCGCTTCAATAGACAAACCACCAGACCCTGAAAATAAGTCTAGAACCCGACCCCCATCAAAATAGGGTCCAATCATGT
Source organism: Streptococcus sp. F2 (assembly GCF_056500955.1). Taxonomy (NCBI): domain Bacteria; kingdom Bacillati; phylum Bacillota; class Bacilli; order Lactobacillales; family Streptococcaceae; genus Streptococcus; species Streptococcus sp. F2. Next base: position 2,679 of record NZ_JBWKAI010000038.1, on the reverse strand, counting down.
TAAAAATCGCCCCTCTAACTTTATCAGATGTGGGACGAGTTGTTTTACCACCTAGCGTCTTCAAGGGACGCCCGCCAAATTCACCAGATACAATTCTCATACCATTCATTATAGCAAATTTCTAAGGTCAAACCTTAAAAATAATCTCTTTTTTCAAAATTCTTAGTATCTAACCTTAAAAAAGGCTAGGACAAGGGTCCAAAGCCTTTACTGAGTTCAAAGATAATCGTCACTAAGATTAAAAGTAATCCGAATCGACTGTCTGTTTTACCCACAGAATTCTGCGATTAGCTTACAAGATATTATCGTAGCTATCACGAACCTCTTGAGGCCATACGGAAGTTTGGACTTCTCCAATATGTTTTTTACGCAACAAGAACATGGCCATACGTGATTGACCAATACCTCCACCGATGGAGAGCGGGAAGAGCCCATTTAACAAGGATTTATGCCAATCAAAAGCTAATCGGTCTTGGTCACCAGTAATTTCTACCTGACGTTTTAGGGCTTCCTCATCCACACGGATTCCCATTGAGGATAATTCAAAGGCTGAGCCAAGCTGGTCATTCCAAACCAAAATATCACCATTGAGGCCATGATAGCCATTTTCAGATTCTGTTGTCCAGTCGTCATAGTCAGGAGCACGACCATCATGCGGCTTGCCATCAGGTAGGATGCCACCAATACCAATCAAGAAGACCGCACCAAATTCTTTGGTAATCGCATTTTCGCGTTCTTTGGGTGTCAAGTCAGGGTATTTAGCTACCAATTCTTCGGTGTGAATGAAGGTAATTTTCTTTGGTAGAACCGCTTCAATATCATAACGGGCTTCAACAGCTAATTCGGTTAGACGAATCACCTTATAAATGGTTTCAACGGTTTCTTTGAGATAGGCTAGGTTGCGCTTGCCATCAGGAATGACCTTTTCCCAATCCCATTGATCAACATACACCGAGTGGGTTTGGTCAAGTGAATCCTCATCAGGTCGGAGAGCCTTCATATTAACAACAAGACCTTCACCTTCATTAAATCCAAAACGGGCTAGGGTGTGACGTTTCCATTTTGCTAGTGAATGCACAACTTCAAAGGTTGCATTAGGAATATTCAAGACATTGACAGATACTGGATTTTCAATACCGGACAAATTATCTTGCATACCATCCCCGACCCGACTTAAAATGGGTCCTTGCACTTCAACAACATCAAGTTTAGCAATCAAATACTGTGTGAACGTATTTTTAACAAAGGAAATCTCCTCTTGTTGATGAATAAAACTTTTCTTCATAGCTCCTCCTTCTTTTTTGGTGGCCTCTTGGGTCTATTAGAATCAGCAACATTAGTAAAAGCTGAACCTAACCTACTCTTATTTAACTTATTGTTGAAAAATAAAAAATAGTATGACTATTATACACTTATTAAAAGTAAAAGAAAAGACCAATTTCATTGAAATTTAGCCTTTCTTGTTAAATATAATGAGTCCTATCGTGAGAGCTATCATGAGGATTGAAAGCGTTAGAAGAGTCAAATCAATGATATCATCAAGAACAAATGATTCGTCGTTCCCGAATGGATTGTCTGACTAGTCAGTGACTTGACGAAAGTCCTCTTGTTTAGCCTGCGATAATTTGTGTGCCAGCATTTGCTGACAACACATTGTCAATGTTTTCGAGTGATGTGATAATGGCTTTGGCATTTGGTTTGTTTTCCACAAAAGCAATGGCAGCTTCCACTTTTGGTAACATACTACCTGGTGCAAATTGGTCTTGTGTGATGTACTCTTTCATTTGAGAGACCGTTACTTCTTCCAATTTTGTCTGATCAGGTTTGTTGAAGTTGACGTAAACATTGTCAACCCCTGTCAAAACGATAAAGAGATCTGCATCCACCAATTCTGAAAGGGTTTGGCTAGCAAAGTCCTTGTCAATAACGGCTTCCACACCCGTAAGGGTCTTGCTAGTTGCATCTTCCACAACAGGAACACCGCCACCACCAGCACTGACCACCACAACGCCAGAATCAACCAGACTTCTGATGACGTTGGCTTCTTTAATGCCAACTGGTTTTGGTGATGGTACAACCTTACGCCAGCCACGACCAGCATCTTCTTTGAAACTTGCACCAGACTCTGCCATTTGTTTTTTGGCATCTTCTTCGGTAAGGAATGGGCCAATTGGTTTTGTTGGGTTTTCAAAAGCTGGGTCTTTGGCATCCACGATCACTTGAGTGACAACAGCTGCCACTTCTTTTTGAATGCCTTGGGCTTGTAATTCATTATCAAGGGCATTGACTAACCAAAAACCAATGCTACCTTCTGTCATGGCAACACAAGTGTCTAAAGGCATTGCTGGATTTTTTTCAGAATCCGCTGCTGCTTGTTGTAACAAGAGGTTACCTACTTGTGGGCCATTGCCGTGGGTCACGATAACTTCATGACCTTCTTTAATTAATTTAACCAATGATTTTGATGTGGAAATCAAGGCTTCTTGTTGTGCTTTTGCTGACGCATCTGTTGAAAGAATAGCATTTCCTCCAAGTGCGACCACGATTTTTTGTTTCGTCATAATTATAATTTATTCCTTTCGTTTCACTCAAGGCACAACACTGAATGAAAAGGTGTTATGCTCTTTATTTTTGTCTATAATAACAGTGAGAAGCCCTATCACTACTACAAATCACGGG
>NZ_JBWKAI010000037.1:0-12941 GCF_056500955.1 Streptococcus sp. F2 | reverse complement strand
TTGAAAGATTATTTAGCCCAATTATTTGGAGAAAGAGGCTAAGCAGATGATTGATTTAAAAAGGAATCTTTTCAAAATTGATGTCCGGGCACAAAAGGATGAAGAGAAAGTTTTCATGCGTACGGCGTGGGTTCGTTTTAGAAAAGTATTGTCAAATAAGGAAGGCTATATTATACTTTTTGATAAGAGCTTTGGTGTCGATATAAGATAGAAGCTACATCAAGGCTCATTTTTTATCAATTTTTATGCAAACGTTTACATTCGAAGGAGAAGATAGTATGGTCAGCTCAAGACGAAAGAAAATAACAGTCACCTCGCTAGTAACAGGGGTAATGTTGGGGACGGCTGGTTTAGGTTGGTTTTGGTCACAGCATACCCAAAAGGTTGAAATGAAAGATGGAGCCATTCTGCATGCATGGTGTTGGTCTTTTGATACCATTAAAGATAATTTACCAGCTATTAAAAAAGCTGGTTATACCAGCATTCAAACGTCTCCTATTAATCAAGTTGTTGAGGGGGAAGATGGTAGTAAGGCATTAACGAATTGGTATTATCATTATCAACCGACAGATTATACAATCGGCAACTATCAGTTGGGAACGGAAGCAGACTTTAAAGCTTTGACCAAAGAGGCTGATAAGTATGGTCTTCATATTATTGTGGATGCGGTGGTTAATCATACCACTTCAGATGTAGCAGCTGTTAGCCCTAAGATAAAAGCTTTAGGGAAATGGACTCATGGAAATGAAGGCATTAAAGATTTTGGTGATCGCTATCAACTGACTCAAAAGTCCCTGTTGGGACTATATGATCTTAATACTCAAAGTAAAGCTGTTCAAGAATATCTTCTTGCTTATCTCAAACGTGCAGTAGCAGATGGTGCGGATGGATTTAGGTATGATGCAGCAAAGCATATCGAATTGCCCAAAGAGTATGGCAGTGATTTTTGGTCAGTTATCTTAAACAATGGCGCTCAATTCCAGTATGGGGAAATTTTACAAGGCTCTACTTCTAAAGAAGCTGACTATGCTAAGTTAATGGGAGTTACAGCATCAGATTATGGTGAATTTATTCGAAACAGTTTACGGCAGGAAGAAGTCTACGCGGAAGACCTGATGGATTTTCAGGCACCAGGAGTTCCAGAAGACCGACTCGTCACATGGGTGGAAACACATGACACCTATGCCAATGATAATGGGGAATCAACTAATTTGACAGACCAAGACATCATTTTAGGCTGGAGTTTGATTGCCTCTCGAAAAGAGGGAGCACCTCTCTTTTATTCTCGTCCGGTAGGGGGTGGTGGTCAAAATGATCGTTTCCCAGGCCAATCTGAAATTGGAGATGCAGGCAGTGACCTATTTAAAAATAAAACCATTGTGGCCATCAATCATTTTAGAAATACGATGAATGGACGTGACGAATACCTTCATAATATTAGTGACGATCAAGGGCTTGTAATGATAGAGAGAGGTGGTAAAGGAGCTATTATTACCAATTTAGCAAGTGAGAATAAGACCTTTTCAACGTCAACAAAATTGGCTGACGGTAGTTACAAAGATGCAGTAAGCGGAAAAGTTTACAAGGTATCAGGAAAAACTCTCAAAGGCAAGCTGCCTAAAAAATCAGTCTTGGTGTTGCTTCCGGCATAAGTAAAGTCGGTGCTAAATCAGGTGTTCTAATGAAGAAACAATTGGCAAATCTGTTAAAATCTGACGTTTCTTGGCTAATGAGCAGATTTTGTTTAGAAAAGTTTTTTAGAGACTACTGATGTGATTTCACGCATAAAAAACTTTAAAAACGCTTTAAATTATGATAGAATGAACTGTATCGAAATTATTTTAAGGAGAAATGACTTAATGTCTACATCATTTGAAAACAAAGCTACAAACCGTGGCGTGATTACATTTACAATTGGTCAAGATAAAATCAAACCAGCTCTTGATCAAGCTTTTAATAAAATCAAAAAAGACTTGAATGCACCAGGTTTCCGTAAAGGACATATGCCTCGTCCAGTCTTCAACCAAAAATTTGGTGAAGAAGTTCTTTATGAAGATGCTTTGAATATTGTATTGCCAGAAGCTTATGAAGCAGCTGTTACAGAACTTGGTCTTGATGTAGTTGCACAACCAAAAATCGATGTTGTGTCAATGGAAAAAGGTCAAGAATGGACACTTACTGCTGAAGTGGTAACTAAACCTGAAGTAAAACTTGGCGACTACAAAAACCTTGCTGTAGAAGTTGAGGCATCTAAAGAAGTAACTGACGAAGAAGTAGATGCAAAAGTTGAACGTGAGCGCGCTAACCTTGCTGAGCTAGTGGTCAAAGAAGATGCTGCGGCTCTTGGAGATACTGTTGTGATTGACTTTGTTGGATCAGTTGACGGTGTTGAATTTGACGGTGGAAAAGGTGATAACTTCTCGCTTGAACTTGGTTCAGGACAATTTATCCCAGGTTTTGAAGACCAATTAGTTGGTGCTAAAGCTGGCGATGAAGTAGAAGTTAATGTCACTTTCCCAGAAGCATACCAAGCAGAAGACCTTGCTGGTAAAGATGCTAAGTTTGTGACAACTGTTCATGAAGTTAAAACAAAAGAAGTTCCTGAACTTGACGATGAACTTGCTAAAGACATCGACGAAGAAGTTGAAACACTTGCTGATTTAAAAGCAAAATACCGTAAAGAACTTGAAGCAGCTAAAGAAATTGCTTACGATGATGCGGTTGAAGGTGCTGCAATCGAATTGGCAGTTGCTAATGCTGAAATCGTTGAATTACCAGAAGAAATGGTACATGACGAAGTGCATCGTTCAATGAACGAGTTCATGGGGAACATGCAACGTCAAGGTATCTCACCTGAAATGTACTTCCAGTTGACTGGTACAAGCCAAGAAGATCTTCACAACCAATACCAAGCAGATGCTGACAAACGTGTGAAAACAAACCTTGTTATCGAAGCGATTGCTAAAGCAGAAGGTTTTGAAGCAACAGAAGAAGAAATCGAGCAAGAAATTAATGACCTTGCTACTGAATACAACATGCCGGTTGAGCAAGTACGTTCTCTTCTTTCAGCTGATATGTTGAAACACGACATCACAATGAAAAAAGCGGTTGAAGCTATTACAAGCTCAGCAACTGTTAAATAATAGTGTGAGTTAATTATCATGACAAAAACAGATAGGAATAATACTCCTGTCTGTTTTTTCTCTCGTAAACACGAAGGCCTGAAAGTGGTAATTGGTACGGTTATCTAAAATGAAAAGAGTGCCGACAGGTTATCAAATAGAGTAATAAAAGCTTTGACGAATCCTTTTTTTTAGCGTAAAATAGTAAGGAATGATAAAATAAGGAGAACTGCCTTGAAATTAGACGTATTTGCAGGACAAGAAAAAAGCGAACTTTCCATGATTGAAGTGGCGCGTGCCATTTTGGAAGAGCGTGGTCGTGATCATGAGATGTACTTTAGCGACTTAGTGAATGAGATTCAAAACTACTTAGGAAAATCTGATGCAGATATTCGTCATGCATTGCCATTTTTCTACACTGACTTAAATACGGATGGCTCATTTATTCCTCTTGGCGATAACAAATGGGGCCTTCGCTCATGGTATGCCATTGATGAAATCGATGAGGAAATCATTACCTTGGAAGATGATGAAGACGGCGCACAGAAACGTAAGAAAAAACGAGTTAATGCCTTTATGGATGGGGACGAAGACGCTATTGATTATAGTGATGATGACCCAGAAGATGAAGATTTTACAGAAGAATCAGCTGATATTGAGTACGATGAAGAAGATCCTGATGATGAAAAATCAGAAGTGGAATCTTACGACTCAGAGTTAAACGAAATTATTCCAGAAGATGATTTTGAGGAAGTTGATATCAACGAAGAAGATGAGGAAGAAGAAGAGGATGAGGAAGAAGACGAGGAATAAACGTCTACTCGTCCTATAAGTAGTTGTCAAAAAAGAAATATGATTTGACAAAGTGCTTATTATAGTTTATATTATTATTCGGGCACCTCTTTAAGAGGTCAGGTAAAGCTCCCTAGTTAATAGGGGGCTATTTTTGTTTTTCAATAATGATTAAAGCTTGAATGATAGCTTATTTGACTCTAATGAACCAGAGTTGCCCCCTAGTTTATCATTTCAAGCGATGTAATGTTTAGTTAATTAAAGTGAGTGTCCTTGGCTCACTTAAGATAATGAAGGAGTGTTATGACAAAATACATTTTTGTAACTGGTGGTGTGGTATCGTCAATTGGTAAAGGGATTGTAGCAGCAAGCCTTGGCCGTTTGCTTAAAAATCGTGGGTTAAAGGTAACGATTCAAAAATTTGATCCCTATATTAATATTGACCCGGGAACAATGAGTCCTTATCAACACGGAGAAGTCTACGTGACCGATGATGGCGCTGAAACCGACTTGGACTTGGGTCACTATGAACGGTTTATTGATATCAACTTGAACAAGTATTCGAATGTCACAACTGGTAAAATCTACAGCGAGGTCCTTCGTAAAGAACGTAAAGGTGAATATCTTGGTGCGACTGTTCAGGTTATTCCTCATATCACAGATGCTCTTAAAGAAAAAATCAAACGCGCAGCTTCAACAACGGATTCTGATGTGATTATTACTGAGGTTGGGGGCACCGTTGGAGATATTGAAAGTTTGCCATTTTTAGAAGCTCTCCGTCAAATGAAAGCAGATGTTGGTTCTGAAAACGTCATGTATATTCATACAACCCTGTTGCCATACCTCAAAGCTGCAGGTGAAATGAAAACTAAACCAACGCAACATTCCGTTAAAGAATTACGTGGGCTTGGGATTCAACCTAATATGTTGGTTATTCGTACCGAGGAGCCAGTTGAGCAGGGCATAAAAAATAAATTGGCTCAATTCTGTGATGTGAATCCAGAAGCTGTTATCGAGTCACGTGATGTGGAGCACCTTTACCAAATTCCTTTGAATTTGCAAGCTCAATCGATGGACCAGATTGTTTGTGATCATTTAAAATTAAATGTACCAAAAGCTGATATGACCGAGTGGTCAGCTATGGTCGACAAGGTGATGAATTTAAGAAAAACAACCAAAATTGCCTTGGTTGGTAAATATGTGGAATTGCCAGATGCTTACTTGTCTGTTGTGGAAGCGTTAAAACATTCTGGTTATGCCAATGATACCGCAATTGACCTAAAATGGGTCAATGCCAACGATGTGACGGCTGATAATGCAGCTGATCTGTTAGGAGATGTTGATGGGATTATTGTACCAGGTGGTTTTGGTCAACGTGGGACAGAAGGTAAGATTCAAGCGATTCGCTATGCCCGCGAAAATGATGTACCAATGCTTGGTATCTGTCTTGGCATGCAGTTGACCTGTGTCGAATTTGCCCGTCATGTCCTCAATATGGAAGGTGCAAACTCTTTTGAATTAGAGCCAAGTACTAAATACCCAATCATTGATATCATGCGCGATCAAATTGATATTGAAGATATGGGAGGTACGCTTCGTCTTGGATTGTACCCATGTAAATTGAAGCCGGCTTCCAAAGCAGCAGCAGCTTACAATCACCAAGAAGTAGTGCAACGTCGTCATCGTCATCGTTATGAGTTCAACAACAAATTCCGTCCAGAATTTGAAGCAGCTGGTTTTGTTTTCTCAGGGGTATCACCTGACAACCGCTTAGTTGAAATTGTAGAATTGCCAGAGAAAAAATTCTTTGTGGCAGCCCAATACCACCCAGAATTACAAAGTCGTCCAAATCGTCCAGAAGAATTATACACGGCATTTGTGACAGCAGCTGTTCAAAACAGCAAATAATGGTTAAGATGGTTTGAAGAATTCTATTCGGATGACTGCTATGGTGCTCATGGCTGTCATTGAAAGAGGTCTAATATGATGTCATTGTTGTTGCCCTTACTTGAACGGGTAGGTTTGATTATTTTGCTGGCTAATCTATTAATGATTAGCCCTTTTTATAAACGATTGATGCATGACCGTCAATCCATCAAAGTGAGATGGATTCTGATTATGACGTTCAGTGTTTTTGCAATCATTAGTAATTTTACAGGTGTTCTGATTTCCCAACAAGTTGGGGTAGATAATGGTGGATTGGTTAATCTGTCTTCCCACAATTCGATCGCTAATACGAGAACATTGACGATTGGGATGTCAGGGTTAATTGGTGGTCCTTTTGTCGGTTTTTTTGTGGGTTTGATTTCAGGAGCTGTGCGTTGGCTTCAGGGTGGTAGCGCTCCTTATACCTATTTTATTTCATCCTTATTGATTGGTGGATTATCAGGATTAGTGGGGCGTGTAAGCTTGACACATAAACGTTATCCTCAAGTATGGCAAGGAAGCCTCTGTGGTGCTTTGATGGAAGTGATTCAGATGCTTTGCATCTTGATTTTCTTACCAGATAAGGAACAAGCTTGGACCTTGATTCAAACCATTGCACTCCCTATGGTTTTTGTGAATGCATTGGGGACAGGGATTTTTCTATCTATCATTCTTGGGACCTTACGTCAAGAAGAAAGCATGAAAGCTGTTCAAACGCACGATGTCTTGGAGTTGGCCAATAAAACCTTACCTTATTTTCGGCAGGGGTTAACTGAAGCTTCGGCTCAGAAGGCAGCTTTAGAAATTAAAAAGTTTATGCGCGTGTCAGCTGTGAGTGTTACTAATCGTCACGCTATCTTGGCTCACGTGGGAGCTGGCAGTGACCATCATATTCCGACTCGAGAAATCATTACCGATTTGTCTCGAGAAGCCATTGAGACGGGACGTATTCAGGTGGTTCGTCAAAAAGCCCAAATTGGTTGCAGTCACCCAGACTGTCCTTTGGAAGCAGCTGTGGTGGTTCCCCTTTTTGTCAAGAAAGGTGTCGTGGGCAGTTTTAAACTATACTTTACCGATGCTTCTAACTTAACCTATGTGGATGAACAACTTGCTAGCGGTTTAGGGCATATTTTTTCATCGCAATTAGAATTGGGACAAATGGCCTTAGAACAAGGATTGCTCAAAGATGCTGAAATTAAGTCCTTGCAAGCACAAGTTAATCCGCATTTTCTTTTCAATGCGATTAACACAATTTCTGCCTTGATAAGGGTGGATAGTGAAAAGGCAAGGCATCTTCTGTTACAACTGGGCCATTATTTTAGAGCTAATCTTAATAGTACACGGCAGAATGTCATTTCCGTTGACTCTGAATTAAAACATTTGGAAGCTTATCTAACTATTGAACAGGCTAGGTTTCCTAACCGCTATGAGGTCATTATTGATATTCCTGAGGCCCTCAAAAGCGCAGCTATTCCTCCTTTTATGATTCAAATATTAGTTGAAAATGCTTTGAAACATGCCTTTACAGGGCGTAAGAAGGATAATAAGGTTTGGGTGATGGCAAGGCAAAAGGCATCAGGTTATCTCAGGCTGACGGTCAAAGATAACGGTCAAGGAATTGCACCAGAAAAATTGGCTTTGCTAGGGAAAACGGTAGTTACCTCTGAAAAAGGAACAGGATCGGCCTTGGAAAATTTGAACAAGCGTTTAATGAGCTTATACGGTAATCAGGCTATATTCGAGGTAACCTCAGATCAGTCGGGGACCAGTTTTGTGTTACAAATCCCCTTTAATCAACTAAAGGAGACAACCACATGAAAGTTGTAATTATTGATGATGAACCATTGGCTAGAATGGAACTGGCTTATCTTGTTGAAGAAACTCAAATGGTTAGTGCTATTTATCAAGGGGAGTCCATCGAAGATGCCTTTCAACTGATATTAACGCATCAGCCTGACTTATTATTTTTAGATATTCATTTAACAGATGAAAGCGGGCTAGATCTAGCTAAGCGTCTAAGCCAGATTCCAAATGCTCCCTTAATTATTTTTGCAACGGCCTATGATAATCACGCCGTAGAAGCTTTTGAAGTTAATGCGATTGATTATGTTTTGAAACCTTTTGAACAAGCGCGCATCCAAAAAGCTATTGCAAAGGCGAAAATGACATTAGACAGGCAGCAAACGAACAACTCTAAAGAAGCAGAAGTGCCACAAACCAAACGCCTAACCCTTGAAGTAGATGAGCGCATATACTTATTACCCTTTTCAGATATTCTCTATTGTGAAGTCCAAGGCAAGGAAACGACGGTCTATACGAAAACAGCCCACTATACCAGTCACACAAGCTTATCAGCTATTGAGAAAGTTTTAACCACAGAATCTTTTTTGAAAGTGCATCGCAGTTATCTCATTAATACACAAGCTATAAAAGAAATTCAGCCGTGGTTTAATCAAACCTACCAAGTGACCATGATCAATGGCGGAAAGGTTCCTGTGAGTAGATCATATTTGAAAATCTTCCGCCAGCGGTTAGGACTTTGACGCTGTATTTTGAGTCGCTCTCACTGCATTTGGTACCAAATAGAAAGCGTTTTATTCCGAAAAGAGCCTAACAGGCTCTTTTTTCGCTATACTAAATGTATCAAAAGCGAGAAAACAAGGAGATGATTCACATGACTAAAACTTATTCTATGATTTATCAAAGCGTTGTGATTGGAACAATTGTTCTCATTTCAAAGGTATTGGAGACTCTATCCCCAATAAAATTACCAGCTTCTGTTATTGGCCTTGTCTTATTATTTATAGCTTTAACGACTAAAGTGATTAGTCTTAGTCAAGTGGAAAAAGTAGCAGATCTTTTGGTTGGCAATATCGGTCTCTTCTTTGTTCCTGCCGGTATTTCAGTGATTAACTCTTTAGGGATTTTGAAAGAACATTTTATTTTAAACATGCTTCTGATTTTTATTTCAACACTCTTGTTACTTGTTGGAACTGGTTGGATGACACAATTATTAATGGGAGCAGATGTCAAGAAACCAGCTTTGGGAAAACCAGGTCTCTTGGTCAAAGGGGCATTTCAGGATGAGCGTCATCTGGTAGCTAGTAAAGTCTTGGCTAAGTAAGAAGAAAGGAGCTAGTTATGGCAGCATTTATCGATATTTTGCGGGTTTCTCCTATTTTCGGTGTTCTTTTATCTGTAGGGACCTTCTTTATTGGCCAGATTTTGTTTAAAAAATCAAAAGGTTTCTTCCTCTTTGCACCCCTCTTTGTTGCCATGATTCTTGGGATTGCTACCTTGAGCGCAACCGGTATTAGTTTTGCCGAGTACAATAAGGGTGGGCAAATCATTAGTTTCTTTTTGGAACCTGCTACCATTTGCTTTGCTATTCCCCTCTACCGTAAACGGGAGGTTTTGAAACAATATTGGCTTCAGATTATTGGTGGAATTACGTTAGGCAGTGTTGTCGCAGTCTATGGAATTTATCTCGTATCAAGTTTATTCCATCTTGGTAGAGTAGTGGTTGCGTCGATGTTACCTCAGGCGGCAACAACAGCCATTGCTATGCCGACATCAGTTGCCATGGGGGGATCAGCAGAATTAACTTCGCTAGCTTGTATTTTAAATGGTGTGATTATTTATGCCTTGGCAAAACCGTTGATTCAATTGTTTAAGATAAAAGATCCCGTTGCACGTGGTCTGGCCTTAGGAACAGCAGGCCATGCACTTGGGGTTTCGGCAGCCAAAGATTTTGGTCAAGTCGAAGAGTCAATGGGTTCCATTGCCCTAGTTGTTGTTGGCATTATTGTTACTGTGGTGGTACCCATTATGGGAAGTGTCCTTCTTTAAAAATTGTTATTTCCTACCTCTAAGTCCTTCTAAAGAATGCTTTCGTCTTTAGGAGGATTTTTGGTGATAAGAACTCGTTTTTTAAAACTTGAGCAGGAAAACGATTTATTTGTAGAGTAAAGCTTTCTTTTTTTCTGATTTTCCTGTAGAATATTTGATATGAAAACCATTCGATTATCAAAGTATATAGGAATCCTATTCCTGTTAGTAACTCTTGCTAGCGTTGGCGCTAGTTTTTATTTCTTCCATGTTGCCCAAGTACGGGATGAGAAAACATTCATTAACAATAAAAAACGCAGTACGGATAACCCGCTATACCCAGCTGAGCAAGCTTTTGATGCTTTACCACGTGAAAAGCGTTACATGACCCATCGTGGGTTTAATCAAGTAGCATGGTATTTACCGGCTGCAAAAGAAACCCAAAAGATAGCTGTCGTGGTGCATGGTTTTGCTAACAATAAGTCAAACATGAAACCTTATGCCATGCTTTTTCACGATTTGGGTTATAATGTCCTGATGCCAGACAATGAGGCTCATGGTGAAAGCCAAGGAAACTTAATCGGCTATGGCTGGAATGATCGGTTGAATGTCATGGCTTGGACAGATCAGTTGATTAAGGAAAAACCAGACAGTCAAATCACCCTTTTTGGACTTTCTATGGGAGCTGCCACAGTCATGATGGCAAGTGGGGAAAAATTACCTGAGCAGGTTACCTCTATTATTGAAGATTGTGGTTATACTAGCGTTTGGGACGAATTGAAGTTTCAGGCTAAGGCTATGTACAACTTGCCTGCCTTCCCATTACTCTATGAAGTTTCTGCCTTATCTAAGATTCGAGCGGGTTTTAGTTACGCAGAGGCAAGTTCAGTGAAACAACTGGCTAAAAATAAGCGGCCCACTTTATTTATTCATGGGGATAAAGATGATTTTGTTCCTACAAAAATGGTTTACGACAATTACAAGGCTACTAAAGGTCCTAAGGAAATCTTGATTGTTAAAGGGGCCAAACATGCCAGATCCTTTGAAACAAACCCAGTACAATACCAGAAAAAAATTGCTGCATTTTTGCAAAAAATTGATAAATAAGTATTGACAGTCATCCTCATAGTTGCTATAATAATTTATGTTGCTGATGAGCAGCGGGGATGGCGGAATTGGCAGACGCGCAGGACTAAGGATCCTGTGACCGCTTTAGGTCGTGTGGGTTCAAGTCCCACTCTCCGCATAGTAAGAGATGAATCGTTGATTCATCTCTTTTCGTTTGCTTCAAATAAAGCTGAGTAGGTAGCATTGATTTCGAGAAAAGTTTGGATAATCTGCGTTGGGAAAACGCTTTAAGCTTGTGAAAGACTAGAAATTTATGGAAAATTGTGCTAGAATGAACAATGTAAACGGGGAGTTATCCCGAAAAATAAGAGGAGGCCTTACAAATGGCAATCGTTTCAGCAGAAAAATTTGTCCAAGCAGCTCGTGAAAACGGATATGCTGTTGGTGGATTCAACACAAACAACTTAGAGTGGACTCAAGCAATCTTGCGTGCAGCAGAAGCTAAACAAGCTCCAGTTCTTATCCAAACATCAATGGGTGCAGCAAAATACATGGGTGGTTACAAAGTATGTCAATCTCTTATCGCTAACCTTGTTGAATCAATGGGTATCACTGTTCCTGTTGCTATTCACCTTGACCATGGTCACTACGAAGATGCTCTTGAGTGTATCGAAGTAGGTTACACTTCTATCATGTTTGATGGTTCACACCTTCCAGTTGAAGAAAACCTTGCTAAAACTGCAGAAGTTGTTAAAATTGCACATGCTAAAGGCGTTTCAGTTGAAGCTGAAGTTGGTACAATCGGTGGTGAAGAAGACGGAATCATCGGTAAAGGTGAGCTTGCTCCAATCGAAGATGCTAAAGCAATGGTTGAAACTGGAATTGACTTCTTGGCAGCTGGTATCGGTAACATCCACGGTCCATACCCAGAAAACTGGGAAGGTCTTGCTCTTGACCACTTAGAAAAATTAACAGCAGCTGTACCAGGTTTCCCAATCGTATTGCACGGTGGTTCTGGTATTCCTGACGATCAAATCAAAGAAGCAATCCGTCTTGGTGTTGCTAAAGTTAACGTTAACACTGAAAGCCAAATTGCTTTCTCTAACGCAACTCGTGAATTTGCTCGTAACTACGAAGCTAACGAAGCAGAATACGATGGTAAAAAATTATTTGACCCACGTAAATTCTTGGCTCCAGGCATGAAAGCTGTTCAAGGCGCTGTTGAAGAACGTATCGACGTTTTCGGATCAGCGAACAAAGCATAATTTAGAGAATTACATTTACTAAAGCCCTCTTGAGGGCTTTTTTAGTTACACTTGACATCCTAAAACGGCTACCAGTTTCTGTGAAACAATCTTTGATGGTAACAAATAAAGCATAATTCATAGAATGAGTTAAGTGGCCTGGAAATGGTGAGGGTCTATTTTTCTAATTGTGAAAAGTACATATCATATCGTTTTCTGTGAAATCATTTGTGATTGAGAACAATCAAGAGTTGCTATCTGAATCCCTTAGCTTTAAGCTTTAACAAGTTTTTAATTAACTATTGAGAGTGACTATACTTGCCACTCTGTCATCAGTCAAGAAGAAGTTCATATAGGGGAAATTGAAATGGATCTAATAAAAGTCGTTATATGAGATGAGTACAGGTAGTGCACACTTACAATTCTGAGTTCCTTCCATCACTGGAATACAAAAAAGAAAATCAAAAATAACTTGCCAAACAACCCCCCCTATGATAAAATAGATAAGTATGTGGTGCTAGCACATCCGTAAACATATTCTACGTAGGAGGAAACAGATCAAAATGGCTAAAGTATGTTATTTTACAGGACGTAAAACCGTTTCTGGAAACAACCGTTCACACGCGATGAACCAAACAAAACGTACAGTTAAACCAAATCTTCAAAAAGTAACTATCCTTGTTGATGGTAAACCTAAAAAAGTTTGGGCTTCTGCTCGTGCGCTTAAATCTGGTAAAGTAGAACGCATCTAATAGAAATAAGCCTTAGGGCTTTTTTTCTTAGTCTCTTTTCGGAAATGGGAAGAGTTGAAAATGGGATATCCCTATGATTCACCACGCCAAACGCATGAAGAAACTTTTGTTTTCAGAAAACTAGATTCATAATGACAAAATCAATCAAAGTAGTACACTATAGATGAGGTGACTACGATGATTGATTTTATTATTGCTATTGATGATTG
>NZ_JBWKAI010000036.1:0-16530 GCF_056500955.1 Streptococcus sp. F2 | reverse complement strand
AATTATCAATAGCAATAATAAAATCAATCATCGTAGTCACCTCATCTATAGTGTACTACTTTGATTGATTTTGTCATTATGAATCTAGTTTTCTGAAAACAAAAGTTTCTTCATGCGTTTGGCGTGGTTGGTTTGAGGTTACAATTTCATGTCTGGACTAGGATTTACGACGCGCCTTACCATTTCCTTCTAAATAGACCATCAAAATGCTAATGTCAGCAGGGTTAACGCCCGAAATACGGCTAGCTTGACCAATCGTTTCAGGATTAATCTTTTTAAATTTTTGACGCGCTTCCGTTGCAATGGAATCAATAGCATCCCAATCAATATTAGCAGGAATTCTTTTTTCTTCCATCCGCTTCATCTTAGCAACTTGATCTAAAGCCTTACGAATGTAGCCTTCGTACTTGATTTCTGTTTCCAAAAGTTCAATGATTTTAGCATCTAAATCTTCTGCCGCAGGGCCAACAAAAGAAACCGCCGTAGCATAATCAATTTCTGGGCGACGCATGAATTCTTTAGCAGTCATCGCATCGGTTAACGGTTTGAAGCCTAGATTTTGAACGCGGTCATTGGTTTCTTTAATCGGTTTTAACTTGATACTATCTAACCGTTTTAATTCGTTATCAAATTGGTTTTTCTTAATCTCAAAAGCGTTCCAACGGTCATCATCAACCAACCCAATATCGCGACCAATTTCTGTCAATCGCATATCAGCATTATCATGACGTAAAATCAAACGATACTCAGCTCGCGATGTCAACAATCGATAAGGTTCCAAGGTTCCTTTGGTAACCAAATCGTCAATCATAACACCAATATAAGCATCGCTCCGTTTCAGGATAAGTTCTGGCTTACCTTGCACTTTAAGAGCAGCATTGATACCAGCAATAATCCCTTGGCCAGCAGCCTCCTCATAACCAGAAGTTCCATTGGTTTGTCCTGCTGTAAAGAGCCCAGAGATCAATTTGGTTTCCAGCGTGGCACGTAGCTGGTGGGGTAAAACAATATCATATTCAATAGCATAACCAGTTCGCATCATTTCAGCCTTTTCAAGTCCCTTGATAGAATGAATCAATTCTTTTTGAACATCTTCTGGAAGACTCGTTGACAGACCTTGAACATACACTTCCTCTGTATCACGTCCTTCTGGCTCTAGGAAAAGTTGATGACGTTCTTTATCTGCAAAGCGAACAATCTTATCTTCAATGGATGGGCAATAACGGGGGCCAACACCTTTAACGATACCAGAAAACATCGGTGCTCTGTAAAGATTCTGATTAATGATATCATGACTGGTTTGATTCGTATAAGTCAACCAGCATGGAATTTGATCTTTGAGATAATCAGCATCTTTTGACATAAATGAAAAATGATTAGGTTTGTCATCACCTGGCTGAATTTCCGTTTGATCGTAATCAATAGAAGATGCTTTGACACGAGGAGGAGTACCTGTTTTAAATCTGCCAATTTCTAAGCCGAGTTTTTTTAAATTATCTGCTAAGGTTACTGAGGCCAAACTATTATTAGGACCAGAGGAATATTTGAGCTCTCCTAAAATAATTTCCCCACGGAGGGCTGTTCCTGTTGTCACCACAACAGCTTTAGCCGCAAATTTTTGTCCTGTTGCTGTTAAAATACCTACCACTCGACCATCTTCAACTAGAATATCATCAATCATCGTTTGGCGAAGAGTCAAATTAGCCTGTTTTTCAACGGTATGTTTCATTTCACGCGCATACAGGGATTTATCTGCTTGAGCTCGGAGGGCGCGTACAGCTGGGCCCTTACCTGTATTAAGCATTTTCATCTGGATATAGGTTTTATCAATATTTTTACCCATTTCGCCGCCAAGAGCATCGATTTCTCGTACTACTATCCCTTTGGCAGATCCTCCAATAGAAGGATTACACGGCATAAAAGCCAACATATCAAGGTTGATTGTTGCCAATAAAGTTTTACAACCCATACGACTAGTGGCCAAACTCGCTTCAACACCAGCATGACCTGCACCTATGACAATGACGTCATAGCTTTCTGTAAATTCATGTGTCATTTTTTCAAATCCTTTATTTCAGTCTATTAATTTTAAATCATACGCTTCCGTTTAGCTTTCAATGTGGACAATATGTCCTGGCCATTTAGCCAGCTCGGTTTGTAAAAACTCAGGAACGAGATTAATTTGATCCAGCTGACTAATTGGAACCCATTCACACACCTGTTTCTTGGTATTTTCCATCATCTCAAGTTTAGGCTCTTCTAAAGGATGAACAAGATAATGAAATTCAATATTATGCCAAAAAACATCGGCACTATAAAATCGATTCTCAACAACAAAAGCTAATTGATTCACTTCGACAGAGATTCCGACTTCTTCTAAGGTTTCACGTAAAACAGTCTCACGTGTTTTTTCACCTACTAGGCTTGCGCCACCAATGGTGTAATATTTGCCAGTTGCATCTCTGGTTAAAAAAATCTTACCCTCTCTAATCATCAAAGCACTAGCTCTTAAACTAAAGGTTGTCTGACCTCTAGTCGTTCTAAAATCCATTCCCATTCGTCACCTCATTTCTCGAACCAAACCATAAAAAGAGCCAAAACCCTAGAAAATTGCAGGACAAAAAACCTACAATATTCATGAGCTTTGACCATCATTGCTATTGTTACTATCTATTTTAAAAAATTCCTTGGTAATTGTCAATTCTCCATGTTAGTTATTTATTGACACATTTGTCAAGTAACTTAACAATTTTGTCAACACTTTGTCAAGTTACTTAAAAGCTCCTTGAATACCCATAATTAACATTTGCATACCTATAGTTGTCAGAATAAGCCCCATCACCCGCGTGATAATAGCCATAATATTTTGACCTAAAAAACGAGCAATATCTTTGGCGCTTAGTAAAAGTAGGTAAGTCAGTAAACAAAGAAGCAAGAAAGCTGTCAAGGTTATGAGACGATGTTCCCAGCCTCCTTGAGATAAAGTGATAGCTGTAGCTATGGTACCCGGACCTGCAAATAGTGGCATAGCTAGGGGAGACACAGCAACAGCCGTTGGATCTGCTACTAACTCGTTTCCCACATGTTTCGCATCTGGTGAATGAACACCATTAATCATATGATAGCCTGTTAGAGCCACTAAAATACCACCTGCTATTCTTAAAGCAGCTAAGGTGATACCAAATAAAGTAAACAGAACATGTCCTGTCATCACAACTATAGCTATAATAACAAATGCAATCGTTAAACTTTTACGAGCTATCCTTTTAGAAATAATCTGGTCATCATCTGCTACCAAGGCAATGTAAGCTGGTAAATTAGATAAGGGATTCATAATGGCAAAAAAAGCCATAAAGGTCAATATAAATTTTGAAACCATTTCTAACGCCTCTTAATTCATGACTTCATTTTAAATGTATTGACAAGGTTGTCCATCTCTATAGGCCATATCAATCATACCACCACCAAGACATTCTTCACCGTCATAGAAAACAACAGCTTGACCTGGAGTAATAGCACGCTGTGGCTCTGCAAAAACAACTTCTGCCTTGTCTCCTTTAACATGAACAGTAACCTTGGAATCGGGTTGACGATAGCGGAATTTAGCGGTACATTCTAATGTAAACTCTTCTGGCATCTCACGTGTAAAGTGAACAACAGAAGCATCAAGACTAGTTGACATCAGTGACTCATGATAAAAACCTTGGCCAACATATAAAATATTTTGTGACAAATCTTTACCTACTACAAACCAAGGTTGATTGTCTCCTCCATGTTGACCGCCAATTCCAAGGCCCCCACGTTGACCAATAGTGTAATACATGAGACCAGCATGTTCTCCCATGTCACGCCCATCAACAGTCATCATCCGTCCTTTTTGAGCAGGTAAATATTGACTTAAAAAGGTTTTAAAATTCTTTTCTCCGATAAAACAAATGCCAGTTGAATCTTTCTTCTTAGCTGTTGCAAGCCCTGCCCGCTCAGCAATTTGCCTTACTTCTGTTTTTTGTAAATGTCCTAAAGGGAACAAAGTTTTTTGCAATTGTTTTTGAGATAATTGACTTAAGAAGTAAGTTTGATCCTTACCATTATCAGCACCACGTAGCATGTGAACTGTCCCATCTTCGTCTCGCTTTACTTGAGCGTAGTGTCCAGTTGCCACATAATCTGCCCCGAGTGTCATCGCGTAGTCAAGAAAGGCTTTAAACTTGATTTCCTTGTTACACATAACATCAGGATTTGGAGTTCTACCTGCTCGGTACTCAGCTAGAAAATACTCAAAGACCCTATCCCAATATTCTTTTTCAAAATTAACTGAGTAGTAAGGAATGCCAATCTGATCGGCAACTGCTGCTACATCTTTGTAATCTTCAGTTGCTGTACACACACCAAATTCATCTGTATCATCCCAGTTTTTCATAAAAACACCGATGACATCGTACCCCTGCTCCTTTAAAAGCAAAGCTGTCACAGATGAATCAACACCACCACTCATACCAACAACAACACGTGTGTTTGAGTTATCTGTCATAAAAAAATTCTCCCATCAATTTTAAGATATAAAGAACACCGTAACGTTAAATGCGAAACAATTATTCTTCATTGTCAACAACGGACGATTGAAGGTCGTCGTTTTCAAAAGTCGATTTGAAGGTCGATTTTGAAGCATCCTTAGACGCTTAGACTATTATATCAGTAATTAGTCGGAACACCAATCATTTTATTACTCAATAATTTTTTATTACAAAAATAATTTTTTATAATTACAAGGGTATTTTTAAACTTTTTTCTGTTATAATAAAAGTAGAAATAAAAAACGGAGTTGCCTATGAACACACAAAAATTTCAATCAGTTTTTGACATCATTGGACCAGTGATGATTGGCCCTTCAAGTAGTCACACTGCTGGTGCAGTTAGAATCGGCAAAGTTGTCCATTCCATATTCGGAGAAATTCCCGATGAAGTGACTTTCCATCTCTATAATTCTTTTGCAAAGACTTATAAAGGACATGGGACTGATAAGGCTTTGGTTGCTGGAATTATGGGAATGGATACAGATAATCCTGATATCAAGCGTTCTCTTGAAATTGCCCACCAAAAAGGCATTAAAATTTATTGGGATATTTTAAAAGATAGTAACGCCCCCCACCCCAATACGGTTAAAATCAGTGTTAAAAAAGCTGATAAAAGCATGAGTGTTACTGGTGTTTCCATCGGAGGGGGAAATATCCAAGTTACAGAATTAAATGGTTTCTCTGTCTCATTATCTATGAATACTCCTACCATTATTACTGTCCACCAAGATATTCCTGGCATGATTGCAAAAGTAACAGATATCCTATCTTCCAGTAATATCAATATCGCTACAATGAATGTTACTCGTGAATCAGCTGGTGAAAAAGCCATTATGATTATTGAAGTTGATTCTAGAGAGTGTCAAGACGCTGTCAAGTCGATTGCCAAGATTCCTAACATTCACAACGTCAACTTCTTTGACTAGAGAGGAAAGTTATGTTTTACACTATTGAAGAACTTGTCAAGCAAGCTGACCAAGAATTTGGTGGCAATGTGGCGGAATTAATGATTGCCACAGAAATTGAGATGACCGGACGAAGTCGAGAAGACATCATTACAATCATGTCACGCAATCTAGAAGTTATGAAAGAGTCCGTTCAAAAAGGGTTGACGCCTACCAAATCAATCAGCGGGCTAACAGGGGGCGATGCCCTCAAAATGGAACACTACATCCAAGAAGGGAAGACACTGGCTGATATCACCGTGCTCACTGCTGTTAGAAATGCCATGGCTGTCAATGAACTGAATGCTAAGATGGGGCTTGTTTGTGCAACTCCCACTGCTGGTAGTGCTGGCTGTCTGCCAGCTGTCCTTGCCACAGCCATTGACAAGCTTAACTTATCTGAAAAAGAACAATTAGAGTTCCTCTTTACAGCTGGTGCGTTTGGTCTTGTTATCGGAAACAATGCCTCTATTTCTGGAGCCGAGGGAGGCTGTCAAGCAGAGGTGGGATCAGCATCTGCTATGAGTGCTGCTGCACTCGTCAAAGCAGCAGGTGGTACCGCTCATCAAGCCAGTCAAGCGATCGCTTTTGTCATCAAAAACCTATTGGGGCTTATTTGTGATCCTGTTGCTGGCTTAGTAGAGGTTCCTTGTGTGAAGCGAAATGCTTTGGGAGCAAGCTTTGCCCTCGTTGCAGCTGATATGGCTTTAGCTGACATTGAATCCCAAATCCCGGTAGACGAGGTGATTGATGCAATGTATCAGGTAGGTTCTGCTATGCCAACTGCTTTCCGTGAAACGGCTGAAGGAGGACTAGCAGCAACCCCAACAGGTCGTCGTTATAGTAAAGAAATTTTTGGTGAATAACGTCTACTGATTTTAGGAGGGGACTTTGACAGCTATTTTATTTGATTTGGATGGGACTTTGGTTGACTCAAGTCCTGGTATATTAAATGCCTTTCAATATACTTTTAAACAAATGAATCACATCGTCCCAGATGCTAGCTTATTATCAACTTACATTGGCCCTCCTTTGGAAACAACTTTTAGAGCCTTTTTTGAAAATAAAGACCAAGTTGAACAAGCTATTTTACATTTTAGAGCATTCTACAAAGAATTTGGAATCTATCAAGTATCTGTCTACGATGACATCGAGACACTTTTAAGAACGTTAGTACAGGAAGGCTTTGACCTATATGTAACCACTAGTAAACATGAACCAATGGCTATCCAAATGTTAACCAATCTAGGTATTACCGATTACTTTACAGGAGTCTTTGGTTCTACTTCTGTCCGTTACCATAAAGCCGATGTCATTCAATCCTGTTTACAAAGCATGTCAACATCAGCCCAAAATCCTATCATTATTGGAGACACCAAATTTGATATTATTGGGGGAAAACAAGTTAACATTACAACAATCGGTGTGACTTGGGGCTTTGGTAGTCAAGAAGAGTTACAATTGAGTAAAGCTGATTACATTGTCAAACAACCTCTCGATATTTACACTCTGCTCCAAAACATGTCAACCTTAACCTGAAACAATCAAAAATGACTGTCAAACTTGCTGACAGTCATTTTTAATTGTTCTTTTTTATGAGCTTAATATCCCCAAGCTGATAAGCCTTGTGCACGGTAAGCATTCAAAGCGGAATTCACTTGATCTTGAACAGTTGCTGTTGATCCCCAACCTGGCATCGTTTGGAATAAACCTGACGCTCCTGAAGCATTCGCAGCACTTGGGTTACCATTAGATTCACGCGCAATAATGTGTTCCCATGTTGATTGTGGTACACCAGTTGCAGCTGCCATCTGAGCTGCTGCTTGACTACCAACCACACCAGCAGTATTTCCGTTAGAAAGAACAACACCACCTGAGCTGTAAGCTACTGGAGCTGCTGTATATTGAACAACTTGAGTTGTTTCTTGTTGAACAACCGGAGTTGCTTCCGCAGCTGGTGCTGCTTGCTCTGCTGCTGGAGCTGGTTCTGAAGTCGCCTCAGCAGATTCCTTTTTTGGTTCTTCTTTAACAGCTTCTTGACTAGTTTTTTTAGCTTTTTTTACTTTTTTGATAACCTTAGGCTCAGATTTCTTAGCGTAAGAATCTGTATCAACATTTTTGCTTGAAAATGCAAAAATAACTGCTAACATCGCAATAGCAACTGCGATAACCCCAAAACTAAAATAACGTTGTTTTAAATTTTCTTTTTTAAACATTCAATAAATACCTCACTTTTCTCCGTTATCCATAATAGCCTTTAATTATTACCTTGCCATTGAAGATATATTAAAATTATTACAGCAATATTGATATTACAAGAAGTTATAGGTATGAAAAGGCTCTCCCAATCTTCAAACAGAAATGGAAGAGCTTTCTTATTTATTTGAATACTTTTGAACACTTATAAAGGATTTTTCAAGAAAAAGAGCAGGATACCTAAGATTAAAACTGAGCTCACTGCAAAACTATCTTTTAGTTGCCAATCTAGTTGACGGTATTTAGTACGACCCTCTCCTCCTTGATAACCTCTGGCCTCCATAGCAATAGCCAGGGCATCTGCTCTTTTAAAACTAGAAGCAAATAAAGGAATTAAAATAGGGATAATGGATTTCACTTTTTGAACCAAGTTTCCTTCACCGTAATCCACACCTCGAGCCTTCTGCGCATTCATGATACGGGTAGTATCATCCATGAGAGTTGGCACAAAACGCAAACTCAAGGACAGCATCAACCCAATTTCATGAGCTGGAACCTTGAACCTAGTTAAAGGTTTTAACAAGGACTCAACGGCATCCGATAAACTCAAGGGGGTTGTTGTTAGGGTAAGTAACGTTGAAAAGAAAATAATTAAAACAAAGCGCATAAAAATTAAAATCGCTTGACTGAGCCCTAAATCAGTGATAGTAATAATACCCAGACGAAAAATAGGTGAGCCACCTTGGGCGAAAAACATCTGAAATAGAGTCGTAAAAAGGATAATTCCAATCATTGGTTTAACCCCATTCAAAAAGAATGATAACTTGATTTTCGATAAGAAAACAACACCTAAGGTAAAACCCAACATCAATAGATTGGTCACCACATTATTCGCCCAAAAAATAATAATAATGTAAATAATCATTGCTAACAATTTACTTCTAGGATCCAGACGATGAATAAGGGAGTTACCTGGAATATAACGTCCCAGAATCAATTTATCCATGTCTAAGCACCTCCCTAAGCTCTTCTAAGGTAATAGGCAAAGAAGAAAGAGCCATTCCTCGATCAACAAGTCCTTGAGCGAATTTAGTCACTTTAGGAACACCCAGTTGTTTTTCCTCTAAGAAATGAACCCTTTGAAAAACAGACTTTGGTTCTCCTGACAAAATTATTTTTCCCTCTTCCAGAACATACACAAAATCAGCATAGTTTGCCACATCGTCCATCAGATGAGTTACCAAGACAATGGTCATTCCTAGTTGATGGAGCTTTTTAAATAAGGTCATCAATTCCTTTCGACCTTTTGGATCCAGGCCTGCTGTTGGCTCATCCAAAACTAAAACATCCGGCTGCATAGCTAAAATACCAGCAATAGCTACACGTCGCATTTGACCTCCTGATAATTCAAAAGGATTTTTATCAAAAAGATTTTCTGAAATACCTACAAGTGCCAGCTTCTCACGCGCTAAAGCTTCTGCTTCTTCCTGAGAAACCCCAAAATTTTGAGGGCCAAAAGCAACATCTTTTAAGACAGTTTCCTCAAACAACTGGCTTTCTGGAAATTGAAACACTAGACCTACGTGCTTACGAACAGATTTGATGTCTTTATTTTTAGACTGATTTGTAATCTCCTGCTTGCCAACCCTAACAATTCCTTTAGTCGGAGTATGTAATCCATTCAACAACTGCATAATCGTTGATTTGCCAGAACCAGTATGGCCAATAAAGGCTGTATAAGACCCGTCTAAAATAGTTAAATCAATGTCAAAAAGGGCACGCCCTTCAAAAGGGGTCCCTGCTTGATAAGTATAACTTACATTTTGGAAATTAATTGACATAATTGATTTTCTAATTCCTTTTCTGTGAGATAAGAAGCTTCAATTGGGTAACCTTCCTCTGTAAGAATCTGTACAACAGAAGCGGTGAAGGGAATATCAAGGCCCAACTGGAGAAGATCGCCACCTCTTGCAAACAATTGTTCTGGCGTTGAGGCTGACTCCACTTGTCCATCTTTCATCACTAAGACGCGATCACTCAGAGCAACTTCATCTAAATCATGGGTAATGGAAATCACTGTTATCTGGTAATCTTCACGAATCGACTGAATAGTCCGAATCAATTCTAAACGTCCTTTTGGATCAAGCATACTAGTGGCTTCATCTAAAATAATGATTTTCGGCCTCATAGCAACAGCTCCTGCAATAGCAACCCGTTGTTTTTGCCCACCAGATAAGCGAGAAGGTTCCCTATCTTTAAAATCTTGCATACCTACGAGTTGTAAAGCCTGGTTGACACGCTCCTTCATCTCTTGATGGGCAATTCCTTTGTTCTCAAGCCCAAAAGCAACATCATCTTCAACTGTAGCTCCTACAAATTGATTGTCAGGATTTTGGAATACCATACCGATTTTATGACGAATATCCCAAACGTTTTCTTCTGTTAGCAATTCACCATCTACAAAAATATCCCCTGAATCAGCTTCCAATAAACCATCAATGAGACGAACAGTCGTCGATTTTCCTGATCCATTATGACCAATAATAGACAACCACTCACCTTGTTTCACATGAAACGAAACCTGATTTAAGGTTGGTTTTTCCTGATTTGGATGGTAATGAAATGTAACCTGTTTGAGTTCAATAATATTTGACATGATTATTTAAAGGTATCCTTGAAGAGAAAACTTGCTCCTTTGAAGTAATCATAACCAGAATAAATGGTAAAGAAAAGAGCAACATAGAGAAAGACATTTCCTAATAACGTCCAGTGACAAAGCAAGAAAATGATAGACAACATTTGAGTTGTTGTTTTTATCTTTCCTGGCATAGCAGCTGCCAAAATTTCTCCACCTGTTTCAACAAGTAATAAACGAAGCCCAGTCACAGCCAATTCTCGACAGATGATAATAGCTGATACCCAAGCAGGCGCCAGACCCAGTCCAACTAACATGATAAAAGCACTCATCACAAGCATTTTATCTGCTAGAGGATCAGCAAATTTCCCAAAATTAGTAACAACACGCCACTTACGTGCAAGGTACCCGTCTAAATAGTCAGTTAAGCTAGCGACTGCAAAGATAATAGCTGCAAATACATGCCAGCTGAGTTCATTAGAAAAAGAGGTAACCAGGAGAAAGAGGGGAATCATTACAATTCGAATAAGGGTTAATAAATTGGGAATATTTTCTTTTTTTGTCATTTTCGTACCTTAATTATTGAATTTTAAATGTGATATAACTTAAATCAGTACTTGTTAAAGCAGATAAGTCAAGGGGTTGTCCGTCAACGGTTACAGACACGCCTTTTGTGATACCCAGTGTCAATAAAGACTCTGTTACATCAGCAGGTAAGGTTGCCGTATATGTCGGAGATTCTTGCGTTAGTGTAGTGCCACTCTCTCCAATTTCAGAATTAGTCAAGGAAATCCAACTACTTTCTGCATCTGTTAAGGAAACAGTGATGTCAACTGTTTCTTTCGATTTGGTAACTGTTGCTACCAAATAGTTATCTGCGCCTTCTGTTGTGATTTGAGTTTGAGGTTCACTTGAACTTTCTTTTGAAGCTGCTTTCGATTCTTTAGAAGCCTCAAGTAAAGCCATTTCAGCTTCTTTAGCACGCTGACCTTTTTCAAATTGTTTCCAGACACCAAAAAAGATAACCCCGACAATCGCTATAGCAACTAAACCTAAGATAAAAGCGGGTACTATTGATTTTTTAGAGTAATCACCATTGTCATAGCGTCTTGAACGTGAGACATTTGTCTTTTTAGGCACCAAACGATCATCACCTTTAAACTGACTGACAGCTGGTATAGCCTTTGCAGGGGTTTTAGAGTCCAAACCGACTGTTTTGACGGGAATAACCAATGTCTCCTGAGTTTTTTTAGGTGGCGTCGAGGTGTAATGAGGGTAAGGCATTCCACCAGTTGCCATTTTTTCTTGCAATCGCTTCTGACTTAGTTTTTCTTCGACAATTTCTGTTACTGATTTCGTATCACTCTTTTTTTTAGCATTCACTTGATAATGATAGCGGCGTTTTAAAGTAATGAAATCTAATTCCACAATATCGGCATAGTCTTTTAAATACTGGTCAAATTTCTCTTCTGGAATAATCTTAAATTGATCTAACTCCATTGCCAATAAGTAATGAGAAGAAATCCCTGTTTTGGATTCAATATCATCTAATGTGATATTTTTGCCAACACGCGATTCTCTTAAAACCTCACCAAGACTTTTTTCACTCATACGGGTACCTCAAAAATATTATAATAACTCCATTATAGCAGATTTTGAATTATTTTGGAAAGACAGTAAAATCGGAAACATCTGCTTCTTCAAAAAAAGCTTCCCCAATAACAAGAATATCTGTCAAGGTTATAGTCTCTATAATTCTTGGGAGATCAAAATAGGTTTCTTTATCAGATAAATAAAGGTTAAATTGACTCGTAAGATGATCAATAGAGTCTAAACTTTGAATAAAATCGCCATACATTTCTTGTTTTAAAAGGGTTAAATGCTCATCTGTCAACTCTTGTGATTGCCTAATGTCTGTTAATCGACGGCGAATGTGATTTGACATAGCAATTGGTTCAGCAGTATCCAACGATATTAAAATAAATTGAAAATCATCTTGAATTTCAATTTCTATATCAAAGGAATCATCTATTTTTCCTTCTTCATACCATTCATGGTAAGTTTTAGAAGTCCATCCTAGAAGCATGGCCAATAATAATTTTAAGGCCACACGGTAAGTTAATAGAGAATAGTTATCTAAAACGAGATAACCTCGGAAACCAACAACTAACTTAGCAGTGGCTACATCCATATCGATAGATGATGAAGGGATGACTGGATAATGGTGCAATTCTTCTACAATCACCATTTTTTCTTCAGAAGAAGGTAAAGCTTTTTGGAAAGTTTGGATAGCTGCAAAGATTTCGTCAACATCAATATCACCAATCACTAATAAACTCATATTAGAAGGGTGATAAAAATAGGAATGGTGTGCATCCAACAAAGCTTTTGTGATATCTTGAATTGATTCTTTTGTTCCTGCAATATCATTAGCTAGGCTAGTATTAGGAAATAAATTTTGCAAAATCCCGCTATAAGCACGGTAGTCAGGATCGTCCTGATACATGTCAATTTCTTGCTCTATAATTTTCTTTTCTCTGTTGACGGATTCATCTGTAAAGTGAGCAGAAAGGACAAAACTCTGAAGTAACTTGAGACCTTCTGAAAATGCCTTAGCAGTTGAAAAGAAGTAACTTGTCTTATCGAATGTGGTGAAAGCGTTTGTCTCTGCACCCAGCTGAGTGAATGCTAGAGAAATGTCTTCCCCTGTCTTATCTTCGAAAAGTTTATGCTCTAGAAAATGAGCAATCCCTTCTGGAGCAATAGTCGACTTGCCATCCACTGTCAACCTATTGTCAAGAGAACCAAAATCAACTGTCAACATAGCTGTCTTTTCCGAATAACCAGTTTTCTTTATGAAATAAACTGTTAACCCATTTTCTAATCTACCATAGTAAAGTGTCTCGTCAATATTAGGGTAATCTATCTTTACTAGTTTTGTCATCTTATTTTCCTTCCAAGAAGTAAACTGTCTGGAGTTTTAATAAATTGGCAACTTTAATGATATCTACTTTACTAACCTTGTCAATCTCATCAATCCAATGTTTAATCGAATAAGAAGGATCAATATAGGAAGCCATATAAGTCATCTCAATCATGTTTTTACTGTAATCTTCAGATAAGAGAGCATTATTAATAAGCATTAGTTTGGTCTTTTTCATTAGTTGCCCTGAAAATCGTCCCATCTTAATATCGTTCAACTCCTTGACAATTAATTGTAAGGTTTTTGTCCTATTTTGACTGTCAATACCTGCGTAAACATCAAACAAGCCAGTGTAAACATCAAATCGACAACCAATACTGTAAGCCAATCCCTCTTCTTCTCTGATTTTTGTGAAGAAACGAGAATGAGCAAATGAGCCTAATAGACCATTCAAAACAACTAAGGCATAATATTCCCTTTGTCCAAAAACCAAAGGAAAGTGATAAGCCAGCTGGAGGATGGACTGATTGATATCCTTTTTTTCAATGGATTCCTTGATAATATTAACAGCATCCTGTAAATAGAAGAAATCCAATTTTTTCTTACGAGCATCAAAAGGAAACTGATGTAACAATTGAACAACACGGTAATCGTCAAAATCTCCTAAGACAAAAATATCAATCTGATCTTCATTGAGCATCTTATGGAATTCTTGATAGCTAGTATAGGCAGTTTCTTTGGTGATGAGTTCTGCAGTACCATATTTAGATACTTGTAGTTCTTTGTTAAGGTAAAATAATTCTTTAGTTTTAAGAGAACTATAATAAAACGAGTCTTCTTTATCCGATTCAACATAATTAATCAAGTTAGACTTTTCAATATCAAAAACCTTAGGTTGGTATTGAGCGATTGATAATAAAGGTGAAAACAAGATTTCCTTTAAAAATTGAATCATTTCATCTAAAACTTTTTCCCCTTGAAAAGCATATCGATCTTGAACAAAGGTAATATCAATGTCAACAATGTGTACCAAGCCTTTAGTTGACATATTCGTTGACAAGTTGGCTCCGTAAAGTTCTGCCAATTTTTCTCTAAACAATTTAGCTGTTGGGTAGCGATCATTAGCTGTTGCTAACATCTGTGCCACTAAGACTCTTTTGGCTACTGTTTTTTGGTTCAAATCACCTGAAAAACGAAAGGTAATATGATTGGTTTTAAACCGTTTGGTCTTAATCAGATGAAGTTGTACTCCCTGAACAATTTTCATAATGTTTCCTTAATAAATAGTGTGATCCTTACGATTATACCATTTTTATTCAGGTTAGGTGAGTGATAACTTTTTAAATTCCTTACGGTTAAACAAAAAAGAAGCAATTGACTTGCTCCTATAATTTACTGCAAAATAAGGCCAGTAATACCTCTAAAAAGTTTCAACCACACTTTATTCTTAAAAATACAGATTATATTATATCAAATAACGTCTCACTTTGGAATAGTCAAATAGCTCTTATTCAGCTATTATTATTTATTCCTGTTTTATGCTATAATGACTTGAATGACAAAATGGAGATGACAATGATATACAAATTATTTACAGAATTTATCACCCTACAAGCCCTTCTTAAAGAATTAGGAATTATCCAAAGTGGTGGCGCTATCAAGGGATTTCTCGCTGAAACAACCGTTCTATTTAATGGTGAAGATGAAAAACGTCGAGGCAAAAAAATCAGAATAGGGGATAAGATTTCTCTACCTGACCAAGACTTAATTATCACTATTGTTGAGCCTAGTCAAGAAGAAAAAGAACAGTTTGCCGAAGAAATGGCTGAAAAGACACGTGTAGCGGCTATAGTGAAACAAATGAACCAAGCTAACAAAAAGACTTCTTCTAAACATAACAATCGTCAATCTACTACCAAAAAATCACTAAAAGCAACTAAGAAAACTAAAGGTAAACCAACTGCACCTGTCCGCTTCCCAGGTATCTAATATGTGGATTAAAGAGTTAGAGTTAAAACATTATCGCAATTATGACCACCTACTTGCCTCATTTTCATCGGGTTTAAATGTCTTTATCGGTAATAATGCTCAAGGAAAAACCAATTTTCTCGAGGCAATCTATTTTCTATCACTTACTAGAAGTCATCGCACGAGGGCTGATAAAGAATTGATTCATTTTGATCACTCAACTGTTTCTCTTACTGGTAAGATTCAGCGTGTTAGTGGTACTGTTGATTTAGAAATCAATCTATCAGATAAAGGACGTGTGACAAAGATTAATGCGCTAAAGCAAGCAAAATTATCTGATTATATTGGAACGATGATGGTTGTGCTTTTTGCACCAGAAGATTTGCAACTAGTTAAAGGAGCACCTAGCCTTCGTCGCAAATTTATCGACATTGACCTTGGTCAAATTAAGCCTGTTTACTTATCTGAGTTATCCCATTATAACCACGTGCTTAAACAGCGTAATAGCTATTTAAAAAGTGCCCAACAAATTGATGCCGCTTTTCTAGCTGTTCTAGATGAGCAATTAGCTAGCTATGGAACCCGTGTCATGGAACATCGTATTGATTTTATCAATGCGTTAGAGAAAGAAGCAAATACTCATCACCAAGCCATTTCAAATGGTTTAGAAAATCTCTCTCTCTCCTATCAGTCGTCCGTTGTCTTTGACAAAAGAACTAATATTTACCAACAATTTTTATACCAACTTGAAAAAAATCAGCAGAAAGATTTCTTCCGTAAAAATACTAGTGTTGGCCCACATCGCGATGACTTGGCCTTTTACATTAACAGGATGAATGCTAACTTTGCTAGTCAAGGTCAGCACCGCAGTCTTATTCTTTCCTTAAAAATGGCTGAAGTTAGTTTAATGAAGGCCTTGACTGGAGATAATCCCATTCTTTTACTAGACGATGTCATGAGCGAGCTAGACAATACACGACAAACAAAGTTACTTGAAACAGTAATTAAAGAAAATGTCCAAACCTTTATCACAACAACAAGTTTAGATCACCTGTCACAGTTGCCAGAAGGTATCCGTATTTTTCACGTGACAAAAGGAACCGTTCAAGTTGATTCTGAAATTCACTAATAACATCAAAAAAGGGTTCAGTTAAACTGAACCCTCAGACTGAAGACAAAGTCCTTAGAATCACTTTTCTAGGGGCTTTTCATGATATTTAGGAGTATAATATAAGAAAAAGGACTTGTGAGGTTCTCCTATGTTACACAAAGAAAAACCTGATTATAACC
>NZ_JBWKAI010000035.1:0-16804 GCF_056500955.1 Streptococcus sp. F2 | reverse complement strand
GGATAAGGAATTGCCTGTAATTTACCATCAACTTCTAAATGTATCAAATCTTTTCGAATAAAAGGATCATAAAACTTTTTTCGGTGTCTGTTATAATTCTCTATTTTTGAGGTTTCTGACCATTCAGCTGCTTTTTTAATCCCCATATTAGTAGCAGCATATCCGAGAGTTGCTCCTGAACTCACTTTCATTGCTTTAAGAAATAATCCCATGCTATCCTCTCTCTTTCTGGCTTATTTTAATTTTGGCTTGACTTAAAGCGTTTGCCGACAAATGGAATCAAAGCTAATCCAAGGGTTAAGAAACCGATAATAGCTCCTTTATCAGCACTATCTTTAGTTTCTGGTAATTTAGCCTGATAAGCCATTGGTGGTTGGTTACTATTAATTAGCTTAGCTGTAATAGACTGAACAGTGCTTGAAGGTGTTACTGACTGATTAAATTGAGAAGGGTTTTCCTGATGACGTGGGAGTTCTGCTTTTTCTGTGGAAGACTTAGGTACTTCTGTTGCAGTTGGTTTTTCTGGGTTGCTTGGCATCATAGGTTTAGCTGGTGCTTCTGGTACTGGTACATTAGGAATAGAAGGAGTGGGCTCCTCTGGCTTGATAGGTACTACTGGTTGAACAGGTTTACTTGGAGTTTCAACGTGTGCTTCTGGCTTAGCTGGTGTTTCAGCTGGAGCTTCGGGTTTAGCAGGAGCTTCTGGCTTAGCAGGAACTGTTGCAAGAGCAGCTTTTAAATTATTTAATTTAGCAGTTGCGCTATCGAGAGCGGCTTGCATATCTGCAAGATTACGAGCTGTTTGTGCTTTACGTTCTACAGCAGATGTGACAAGTGCTGACAAATCACCAGATTGAACATTGCCCAATTGTGCTTGTTGTTCTTTCAATTGAACAACTTTGTTAGTCAATTCAGCAGCATGAGCTTTGGCGGCTTGGAGTTCTGATTGTTGAGTAGCCAGAGTTTGTTCTGTACCCGCAGCTTTGGTACGTGCAGCTTCGAGACGTTTAAATACCTCTGTGGACACTGAACTCACTTCACCTTCATATGGGTTATTAATTTTGGTTGTGTCAAATTTATTAGCATCTTGAATGCGAGATTTTGGTACTTGCAAAATATGGACTGTTACAACATCACCAACTCGAGAAAGTGCAACACCCATATAACCACCATTAAATTGAGTGCCGACGAGAGATTCGGTATGCTTCCAATCGGATTTATCGTCATTTGAAATCATGCCTTGAACAGTACCATAGATTTGTTGTTTAAGATCCGCCAACGTGAATTGTTTAGTTAAATATTTGTTTAAACGAGCCATAGCGGCATCTTCATAAGCATTCCCATTTGGCATTGTTTGAAGACCATTGGCACTAGCGGCTAGATTAATGGCATTCTTATCGTGAGATGATGTATATGCATCCCAATTATCATTACGATAGTTTTGAGCAACGTCTTTAGCAAACTTGACAGCACCTTTAGTCACAACGGCATTTTCAACATGTAAGTTAATACCAGCGTTACGAACTTGATTACGTACTTGGTTAACCATTGCGGCTGTATAATGAGATAAATCAGTTAATTGAGCATCTGTAAGATTATTAATATCAACAATGACATTATCACTTGGTTCGGAAATAAATTCAAATTGATTGTCATTACCAAAGATAGTAAGTGCTTCCGAATAATCAGGTTGTTCTTTTTCACCTAATGTTTTAATAAAATCGGCATCCAATGTGACTTTACTTGCTTGTTTTACCGTTTCAACATGACCAGCTTCACTTTCAACGGCTTTAAGCGCATCTTGGGCTTGTTGATTTGCAGCTTGTGCGTCTTCACCTTCTTTAGTTTCAGTTGCAACAACTTCGTTAGCCACTTCAACATCTTTTTCAGCGGTTACAATTTGACTAGCCACTTCTGCTTTTTGAGCTTCAATGTCACCGTTAGTAGCTTCATTAGCTTTCGCTTGATCCACGGCTTGACTAGCCAAATCATCTGCAACTTTAGCTTCTTCAACTTTTTCAGTAAGATTAGCTACAACAGTTTCTTGATCTTTCACTTGTGTTTCAAGAGTGGCATTTTCATTAGCGGCTGCAACATCACCAGTAGTATTTACAGGAATTACAGTATCAGCATGTGCTTTAGCACTCGTAGCAACAAGGGCTGCAACAAGAGCAGCAGAGGATACAAGATATGTTTTTGTTCTCATAGTTTATTCTCCTTTAGCCTATATCGTTACAATTATACTCAATATATTGAGCATAGTCAATAGGTTGAGTGTGTTACGTTTAAATTAACTTAATACAGGAGAAGTAGCACATGATTTCTTATAAGCCTTTTTACAATACCCTGTTGGAAAAAGATATAACAGAATATTATCTTATTAAAATTGAAGGAATCTCTGCTAATACATTGCACCGTATTAAAAAGGGAGAGTCTATCACAACTAAAACAATAGATAAATTATGCGAAGTTTTAGAATGCAGGGTTGAAGATATTATTGAATTTCAATATGATAATAAATGATGCTTCTACTATATAAGATAACATTTATCAAATTTGAAGATTTTTAAAACTCGGTATTGTATTTTATATGGAGTAACGTAAAATTGAAGAATCAATAAACAAAAAATTATTCTAAGGTATTTAATTGTGGTAGCTATCAAATTAATTCAAAGTATTTGAATGGAGGATTATAACTATGGAACAAGAGACTATTGTGTCTCCTTCAGTTGTCGTTAGAGAGATTACATTTAATGATAATAGAAAAATGGAATTTAATAAAGATGATATTATCTTATTGGTTGGTGCTAATAATGTAGGGAAAAGTCGAACTCTGAAAGATTTAAAGGATGACTTAAATGAAAGAGTAACATCAAAAATTTTAGTAAAAGACCTGATTTATGAAGAAACAGGCTTTACTATAGGCAATCTTAAGGATTACTTTGAAAGAAATATTTCTAAATCAAGTTATGGGAGCTATAATGTACCTGTAGATGAGGATAACATTTATAGTTTTTACGATAAAAATTTTACTGATTTGGGGGAAAGAAAGAATTTTTATAAAGCATTGTTTTCGTTTTTATCAACAGAAAATCGTTTAAATCTTACTAGACCAATTAAGTTTAACCATAGCGTTGACACTCAAAATTTAAATATTCTTCAAAAACTTGAAAGAGATTCTAACTCCATTAATAGATTAAATCAAGCTCTAGACTCAGGATTTCAAAAATCAATTGAAATATCTGAAGATTATTTAGACGGGAGTTTAATAAAGAAATATAAAATTGGTGATAGTCATGCGATTGAAGCTGCTATTAAATCAGATAGTCGAGAAAAAATCAGTAAGCTAAAGCAATTTGAAGATTTATATAATCAAGGAGACGGGATAAGAAATGCGGTTGCGATTTTATCTTCTTTAATTGTGAGTGAGCATTCATTATTTCTTATTGACGAACCTGAAACTTTTTTACATCCACCTCAAGCAAGAATATTAGGGAAAAATATTGTTGAGTTATCTGTGG
Organism: Streptococcus sp. F2; assembly: GCF_056500955.1. Lineage (NCBI taxonomy): Bacteria > Bacillati > Bacillota > Bacilli > Lactobacillales > Streptococcaceae > Streptococcus > Streptococcus sp. F2. The sequence continues at coordinate 13,283 of NZ_JBWKAI010000035.1, read as the reverse complement.
GTAAACAATTATTTATCTCAACTCACAATATTGATTTCATTAGAGGTGCTCTTGAAGAAGATGCTTCAAGAATCAAAATAATAAAAATAGATAGACTTGGTAGTAAAAATGTATTTAATTTAATTGATAATTCCAGTATCAGTAAAATTTCTAGTGATAAGAATTTGAAGTATACAAATATTCTAAATGGATTATTTTATAATCAGGTTATTTTGTGTGAGAACGAAAGTGATTGCAAGTTTTACTCTGCAATATTAGAATATGTAGATTTAACGACTTATCAAAATACATTATTTTGTGCAGTTGGAGGAAAAGAACAATTTAAGAAAATTGTACCTTTACTTAAAGATTTGAGTATAAAGTATAAAATAATAGCTGATATTGATTTAATAAATAATATTGATAGTTTAAAACAATTGTTAAATTCATCTAACCCTAATTGTTATAGTAAGATAGCTCCTAATCATAAAAAATTTATAGAAAAATTCCAAAAAGAAACCAATAGTCAAGTAAAGACCCAAGAAGAAATAAGAAATGAGATTAATCAAATATATAATACTGATAAATTTATGTCACCACAATCAGTTGATCAAATAAAATCAATTTTAAGAGAGATAAACAGTTTAAAACTCTTAAAAACTGGTGGGAAAAGTATTATCCCTCAAGGTGAGTGCATAAATCTATTCAATCGTATAAATGAATTTTTAAAAGAAAATAATATATTTATTTTGGAATGTGGTGAGATAGAACGATTTGTACCAGATGTACTTGGGCATGGAAATAAGTGGGTCGAAAATACTTTTATGCAATATGATAAAATTGAGGCAGAAGTTTATCATGAAGCTAGGAATTTTATGAAAATGGTATTAAATCATAATAGTAAATAATTAGTTGATATTCTATAAAATTTAGATCAAAGGAACTTATTATGTGTGAAACTTTCTAGTGAAGTGTCGTAACTCTACTATACAGGATTTATTCCTTTTTTGTGTTTACGCAAGATATTTTACACTCCCAAAATCAATGTCGATTCGACTTAAAAAGAGAAATGATAGATAATAAAAAATCGTTTTACATAATTTTGTAAAACGATTTTTCTTGTGTATAGAAGATACTGCCAGTGTCTATTTTTTGTCTTATTGGTATAAGTTTAAGTGATTTTAGTTTGATTTAGTGAATTTAGAAAGGCTTTAAATCAACGTTTCTGATGATTACAAGACTTAAAAAATCATGGAACAAGTCTTGCATATTCATCATAAGATTACGTTCTCCTAAGTTTGATTACTTATCTATTATAACATATAAGTGTAAACTTCAAAAAAGAGTTAGGGAAAGTTATTCTCTACTTGGCAAGGGGAGTGAGATACGGTAAACTAGTAACGAAAAATGACAGGGAAAACCTGAACTATATTAAGTGAGGAAGCTGAAAGGAGAACGAGAAAATCTTATGAAAATCAGAAAAGCAGAAGTCCAGGATGCTAAGGCTATTTATGCAGTTGTAACGTCTGCTTTTGCAGGTGCGGAACATACAGATGGTAATGAAGCAGACTTGGTAATGGCTCTAACAGCTAGTCGGTCCTTTATTCCTGAATTATCTCTGTTAGCTGAAGAAGATGGCGATATTATAGGTCATATTATGTTTACCAAAGCTAAAGTAGGAACGACAGAGGTTTTAGCATTGGCCCCACTTTCTGTTCTTCCAGAATACCAAGGGCGCGGTGTTGGAGCAGCACTAATCAGTGAAGGTCATCATATTGCTAAACAGTTGGGTTATCCTTATGCTATTGTTTTGGGAAGTGACACTTACTATCCACGGCATGGGTATGTACCAGCAGATGCCGTCGGCATTAGGGTTCCATTTGATGCGCCAAGAGAAAATGTCATGGCCTATCCATTAGTAGAAAATGCTTCGCCTATTGATGGCGTTATGAGGTATGACAAGGCTTTTGGAATAGACTAGAGTCCCTTGATTTTGGTGAATTACGTCATGTTTTGAGTGATGTATTTGTCAATAATTCTACAAAAAGTGATGATTTTATGATTTCCTAAGAATGACTTAAGAATTATTTTATATTTAGCTTAAACTTACTTTAAAACCTCTTGCTATACTTAGTTCATAAAATAAAACACCTAAAAAAAAGAAAGAGGTAATCATTATGACAAACACTACTTTAGTTGCTAAATACGTTAAACTTGGACTTGTTTCAGCAGGAGCATTCCTAGCCATTGTTTCAGCACCAGCCATTTCTGCTCAAAGATTAACTGACCAAGAAATTTACGAACGTGCTCAAAAACTGGACTTACCAGACTACATTGGTGGTCCACTCAAAGGCATTCTTAATCAAAACTCAGATGTGACTTATCCAACAGATAAAGCAGGTGCTACTCAATCAGAAACACCTCAAGCAACTCAACGCTTGACAGACCAAGAAATTTACGAACGTGCTCAAAAACTGGATTTACCAGACTACATTGGTGGTTCACTCAAAGGCATCCTTAATCAAAACTCAGACGTGACTTATCCAACAGATAAAGCGGGTGCTACTCAATCAGAAACACCTCAAGCAACTCAACGCTTAACAGACCAAGAAATTTACGAACGTGCTCAAAAACTGGACTTGCCAGACTACATTGGTGGTTCACTTAAAGGTATTCTTAATCAAAATTCAAGTGTGACTTACCCAACAGATTATTAAGTCCTCTCCTTCATAAAGCCATCCTTATTTTATTAATTTAAAGAGTGAGTTGGCTTAACCAAGAGTTAGTGTTATACTTGAAAAAGTGTAACACTACTTTTTTAATTAAGGAGACCGCATGACCTATAAGATTTTATTAGTTGATGATGAATTGGAAATCACAGATATTAACAAACGCTATCTACAACAGGCTGGACATCAGGTGACTGTTGCTAGTGATGGAGCGCAAGCCTTAGACGTTTTTCGTAAGGATCAGTATCACTTGATTATCAGTGACATCATGATGCCCAATATGGATGGTTATGACTTTATTGGGGAAGTCTTACTTGAAAAACCTGAGCAGCCATTTTTGTTTATCACTGCCAAACTATCAGAACCAGATAAAATTTATTCATTGAGTTTAGGGGCGGATGATTTTATTTCGAAGCCCTTTAGTCCAAGAGAATTGGTTCTCCGGGTTAAAAACATCCTTAATCGGATCTATGGTAAAACGACACAGACAGATCGCTTAGTTATTGGTGATTTGGTTATGGATCACAGCACGCGATTAGTCACTGTTGCTAATCAAGACCTTAATTTGACCAATAAGGCCTTTGACTTGTTGTGGATTTTGGCCAATCATTTGAACCATGTTTTTTCCAAAACGGAACTTTATGAACGCGTGTGGGAAGAGGAGTACCTAGACGATACCAATACTTTGAACGTTCATATTCATTCATTACGTAATGATTTAGCAAAATACAGTACGGACCAGACACCAACCATTAAGACCGTTTGGGGTCTAGGTTACAAATTAGAGGGGTAATATGAGACTAAGAACCTACATTGTCATCGGCTATCTTGTGTCGATGGTGATTACCATTGCGGGGCTAATTGTCGGTTTGAACCGAATGCTCATCGCGACCAAAGACATTTCTTATATTTTATTAATCGCTCTGATTGCCTCGTTGGCCGGAGGGATTGTGAACATGATTCTGTTAACAAGTGTTTTCTCATCGCTTAGAAAACTCAAAGAAAAGATGCAAGCTATTTCTCAACGACAGTTTGACCACGACCAGTTGATCACTTCACCTTTAGAGTTTAAAGATCTGGAAGGGGCTTTTAACCAAATGTCTTTGGATTTAGAAGCTAGTTTTGAATCGCTCAATGAGAGTGAGCATGAGAAATCCATGATGATTGCACAACTATCGCATGATATCAAAACCCCGTTAACTTCAATTCAAGCAACAGTTGAAGGGATTTTAGATGGTGTGATTCCAAAGGAAGAAGAACGCCATTACCTCAACACCATTTCACGTCAGACCAATCGTCTCAATCAGTTGGTTGAGGAGCTGCATGTGGTGAGTTTGAATGACCAAAAACAAGAAGAGAAACAGCATCGTCAAGTCATTTACCTTGAAAAGTTGCTGATTGATATTTTATCTGAATCTCAACTGACCCTTGAACAGGAAAACCGCTCTGTTGATATCAAAGTAGCTCCAGAAGTGGTTAAAATCAATAGTCAGTACGAGGCTTTGTCTCGAATTATTCTGAACCTTGTGAGCAATGCGCTCAAGTATTCAGAAGCCAGTACGCCTTTGACTATTCATGCGTATCGACAAGACCAGTCTATTTGCATTGATGTTAGGGATCAAGGGCAAGGTATTAAAAAAGAGGATTTGCCTCTGATTTTTAAACGCTTGTACCGGGTTGAAGCCTCTCGGAACATGAAAACGGGTGGGCATGGCCTAGGACTCTATATTGCCAAACAGTTAGCCCATCAACTGGGTGGGGATATTGTGGTTGAGAGTCAAGTGGGCAAAGGAAGTTCTTTCACTTTAGTTTTACCCGCCTAGCAGTTATTTAGAAAATAAAAGACCGTTTGGTATTCTTAGCTCATCATTTTTTGAGTTAAGAAAGACTGAACGGTTTTTGATTGTCAGTTTGCGTTACGGAAAGGGAGATCAGGTCTTTGACGATAACGAAAAACAACTGCTAGCGATTTCAAAAGAGGGAGGTATGGGTTGAGAGTTGACTTCCTTTTTCCCCTAGTCTATTATGAGGGTAGTTGATTTCACCTGAAAGGATTACGATTGGAGACGTAGATGACACAAGTGATTTATTTAGCGGATGATGAAAAAAATATTCGTGACCTTCTGGTTCCTTTTTTGGAACGTGATGGTTTTTCGGTGAAGGCATTTGAAACTGGAGATGCCTTATTGACGGCTTATCGGATTCAACGCCCTGACTTGGTAATTTTAGATGTGATGATGCCTGGAACAGATGGGTTGACGATTTTAACAGAGATACGTCAAAACGATAAGGATTTGCCCATTATTTTACTGACGGCTAGGGACTCAGATGCTGATTTTATCACAGCATTTATGTTAGGAACAGATGACTATTTTACCAAACCTTTTTCTCCTATTAAACTAAGCTTGCATGTCAAGGCTCTGTTGAAAAGACGTCAAAAGGAGGCAGAGGTGAGTCAGAGTAAGACTTATAAGGACCTGTGTCTGGATAGTGTGGCGAGGCGCGCTCAGCTTGCGGGTCAGGAGTTGCTGTTGACCAAAACGGAATTTGACCTTCTGGAGGTTTTAATGGAAAATGCTGGGATGGCTTATTCCCGTGATGAGTTATTGGATCGTGTTTGGGGCTTTGAAGATATTGAAAGCAGAGCTGTGGACGATACCGTCAAACGCCTTCGGAAAAAATGGCAGGCCTATCCCAGTCAAGTGGGCATTGAGACCGTTTGGGGTTATGGGTTTAGGTTAGGAGTTTGCAGATAAATGAAAAAGAAAACTTTGACTCATAACCTTATCTTAACCATCAGTCTTACCTTATCTGCCACTTTTCTGTTAATTTTTTTATCGTTTCATTATGTGATTAGGGATTATGTGAATCAAATAACTAGGGATGCCATGCAGTCCCATTTTACAATTTTAGACAGTGTTAACAAAAACCAGAAAATACCCGATATCCCTATTAATGATAATACCTTCGTGTGGTCGCAGTACGCTATTTTTGATCAGAACTATCAGACCTTGTTTACCAGCGAAGATCATAACAAAAAAGGTGGCGCCATTGTTACCTATCTTAATCAGAACAATCGACTGAACGCTTCTGAGGATAAGCTAGGTATTCTAGTCACGTTATCTAAGAAAACTTACCTTGTTCGGACAAAATATTATGAAGGAGCGTTTGATGATGGCATTATAGCGCCAAGTAAGAAAAACAAGCGGAAAACCTATCTCGTCTTAGCCTTTATCGATGTGACCATGATTCAACGCGTGGTTAATCGGATTAACTTGGTTTTAGTCGGCATCTTGTTTGCGACCTTGATTCCGCTATTACTTATGTTGCAACGAACCTTATCAGGTGTCGGACAATCGATCGATGCCGTTAAGCAATATATTGCGAGGCTCTGGCGTGACCAAGAGCCATCGCAGATGAAGACGCAAGAGGTTATTTTTGCAGAATTTGATGACCTTTTAGCCGAAAGTCACGAGATGGCTAACCGTATCAAGCAGGCAGAAGAAAGTCAGCGTCAGTTTTTCCAAAATGCCTCTCACGAGCTGCGCACGCCGCTAATGTCCATACAGGGGTACACAGAAGCTTTGCAAGAAGGTGTGATTCCCAAGGAACAAGCCTTGCCAATCCTTTTGAGTGAAAGTCATAAAATGAAACGGCTAGTGGATGACATGATTTTCCTCTCTCGTTTGGATAGCCACCAGCATACTAACAATGAAACCGTTACCTTAGCCATTTTAGCTAAGGAATGTGCAGACTATTTTGCTCCTATTATTAGTCAGCATCACCTTGCTTTTTTCTGTCAGATTGACGAGGATGAGCTGGTTATACGAGGAGATAATGACCGTCTTCAGAGAGCTTTGGCTAATATCATGACCAATGCTCTACGCTACGCCAAAAGTCAAATTGTGCTGTCTTACAAACAGGGCATGCTGACCCTTTCTAACGATGGGCCAGCTATTTCTAAAGAAGACCTGCCCCATCTTTTTGAACGTTTTTATAAAGGCGATCGGGGTCAGACAGGTATTGGGTTAGCGATGACCAAGGAAATTCTTCAGCAACACCAAGCCACAATTGCCGTGTCCAGCGACACTAAGAAAACCAGATTTATTATTCATTTTCAATCGCAGCACAGCCAAGATGATAAAGGGAGTCAATAAGTTTATATGTTAGACGTTGTCACAAAGTTTTTTGCCACAAAGTTGCCACACCTTTACCTCAAAATTGCGGAGAATACTTTTTTTAGTTCTTGTATACTTTAGTCAAGATAAAATATTTTATCACTAAAAGTAAAGGAAGGTATCGCCTATGCTCCCAACAAAATTAATGAAGCAACTCTCACTTTCAGCCCTTCTTGCCCTTGGAACCATCACATGTTGTCACGGGCCACTTGTTTCAGCAGACCAGACAAGTCCAAAAGCACCAGCTGCTATTGAAACCAAACTCAAAGCAGCCGATAAAGAAGCACAGCCTTTATATGATAAAATGGACCAATTACAAAAAGCCATTGACACTATTCGAGAAGAACAAGTGGGTAAGGCTGATAAAGACCTCACAGCAAAGATAGACGACTTATTTCAAAGCCATCAAGCATTACTTGACAAATTTTATGAAGCCATTGGTGATGATTGTTGGACATCAGCTGAGGAAGCTCAGCAGCTAGTGGCTAAGTCAAGCCTTTCTGACAAAGATAAGTCAGACTTGACAACTTTATTTGAAGAAACAGGTAAGCTTGAAAAGGAACTAGATGGCCACTATGATCGCCTAGATAAAGCGACTCAGAAAGAAAATGCTCAGTTGGAAGAATTGGACAAAGAGATTGATGCTATCTACAAAAAACATGGCATTAGTGAGTCTGACCTGGAAAATTATTACATGAACCAAGACCTCCCAGCTGATTAACTGTTTTAAAACTCCTTTTTAAAAACTTACTCCCTACATTTCTAAACAGTGTGCTTAGGAGGTTATCCTGACTTGCTATCGACAAAATCAGTCAGATTTTTAGCTCCTAGAATCATACAAAAAACAAAATTCCCTTTTCAAAGACAAGAAAAAACTAGGATTCTGATAGCCTTGAGCTACAAGGAATTCCTAGTTTTTTGTTATGATAGATAAAGGTTGCGTTCAATGAAAGCGATTTAATAAGCCCATTAATGGCTATCGGGCTCTCTATCTTCTTTGGTCTGTTGTTGGATAAGGTCCTGGGCAAAATTAAGCCATTTGTTATAGTTGTTTTCAGATAATTGCTCGGAAATAAGGACCAAATCACGTTGAGGGAGTTGATAGGTCACCCCTTTCCCCTCCAGAGTTAAATCCTTTTCCATTAAATCCGTTAAGGTGACATCAAAAATAGCAGCAATATCACTTAATAAACCAGATTTTGGGGTGTATTTGCCTTTTTCCCATTCACTAATCGAAGAAGAACTTTTTCGTCCCAAGAGGTTCGCAAGTTCTAATTGTTCCATGTTATTTTTTAATCTAAGGTATTTTAAATTACTTGCAAAAAAAGTTTTCTTTGCGGACATAGCAGTCTCCTTTTTCTTATATAAAATATGATACCACAAAAGAAGACAAAGCAAAAGATTTACTAAAAGAAGGTTAAAATCCATTTTAAAACTTGACTTCATAAAAACCGAAGTTTATAATAAACTTAACATAAGTAACTAATCTTAGTTTAGCGTGGAGGGAAAATCGTGACCAAGTCGACCTTAAAAGAGTTAAGAATGGCCCAAAAAATGACCCAGCAAGAATTATCAAGCTTAACCGGTATTTCTGTTAGGACATTGGCTAGATATGAAAAAGATATTCATAAGCTAAGACGGGCAAAATATGAAAAGTTAAAAAGTATTGCTGGGGCATTAGCAGTTTCTGTTGATGATATTTTTTTAGGTATCGATTCGGATTTTATGAATTAAGGCAACAAAGTTACCTTTGGTAGCTTTTTCTATTTATGCGAAATAATAATTTTAACCAAACTTAACAAAAAAATTAAATAAACTTATTTTATTTTGCCTTTTCTTCTTTTATCGTGTTATAATCAGAGAGTAGTCCATGGACGAAATTATTTGATAAAAGGAGTTATAAAATGTTTACAGAAGAAATGAAAGAAATGATTGCCAGCCAATTGGCAATGGTGGCAACCGTTGATCACGAAGGAAATCCTAACATTGGACCTAAACGTTCCATGCGTTTGCTAGATGATCACACCCTCATTTTTAATGAAAATACAGGTGGTCAAACGCAAGCTAATATTCAGGATAATGGTAAGATTGAAGTGGCTTATGTGAATCGTGATTGCTTACGAGGCTATCGTTTTTGTGGACAAGCAGAAATGGTAGATCAAGGTCCTCTTTATGACGAGGCTAAAGCTTGGGCTGAAGGCAAAATGGGAGTACCCAAAGCGGCTGGTGTTATACATATTGATACCATCTATAGTTTACATTCAGGAAAAGAAGCAGGTCAAAAGGTTAGTCAATAAGCTTGTTGTAGTAATGACTAGTTTGACATTCAAAAAATGCTCACCGGATATCTGGTGAGCATTTTTGGTTAGTTAGCCTTCCTCAACTGGGACAAGGAGTTGAGACTGGCTGAGGTCAACGGTCAGAGCATAATTGCTATTGTCACGAATCGTGTGTTCAAAATCTGTGGTGTAAAGAAGGATTCTGAGAGTATCTCCTTTTTCTAAGTGGTAGATACTTGGTTGAAGTGGGAAAGTAACCGTCATCCATTCATCATTTGGGATGGCTTCGACGGTGAGCAGCCCATTCCGGTTTTGCAAGTTCATTACTCCTTTGGTGATGACGCGATAAGGGCTCTCTTTAAATGGGAGTTCTTTGAGTCCTTCTCGAGAGAAATTTTGCCCATTGTCGATGCTAGTGAGGTCCATATATTCTGGTGTATCGCCGAAGCGTTTTTTCTTGCCATAATCGAGCACCTGAGCAGAGAGGATGCCTTTATTTTCACTGGATTTAAGCCTTAGTTGCAAGGTCATCTCTCCATTGAGCGGGAGATCTTCTTCTAAAATAATATCCACATGAGCTTGATTTGCCTTGACTTCAAAGAGATCTTTTTTGAAGGCTTGGAAAGACTTGCCATAGCGAGTGAAGTCGTCCTCGCAATAATGGTTATCAATGAGAACACGATCGTTACCAAGTGGAAGCTCTTGTTTCTTTGAACTTCCGAATTGTTTGAGCGCTTTCCAGTTTTGCTCTGTTTGATTGTCTTGCCAAAGGATCTCCTCTAGGTGGAAATGATTGTCAACGCCTAACATTTTTTGACAAAGCAAGGCATTCATGCTTTCGCGGAAATCAATAGATTGCCAATTGTGCATATAGACGTGTTGTCCATGGTGCAAGAATAGGTGTTTGCCAACAGCTTCAGGAAGCTGGTTGAAAATGTTATAGACTTGCCTTGGTTTGACATTCCAGTCTTGAAGGCCATGGGTATAAACCACTTCACAGTTAATATGTTTTGCTTCTTGAAGGTAATTGCGATCGTGCCAGAATTGATTGTAGTCTCCAGACTCACGCTTGAGGGCCCGTGTTTGGTTTCGTAATAAAATTTCATAATAACTATTATGATTGAGATAATCACCTGCTAGCAAGTTACGAGAATAGGTTAATTCAGTCAGAACGTCTAAGTCTTCGCCAGGATAACCGCCAGGGCTGCAAACCAAGCCATTTTCACGGTAATAGTCATACCAAGAAGAGATGGCTGCTTCAGCAATAATAACGGCTAGACCATCAACGCCTGTTGTGGCAAGACCTGTTGACATGGTTCCAAGATAAGATTTTCCAGTTGTAGCAACAAGTCCATTCGCCCAATCGGCCTTAACTTGGGCCTCTCTCTTGTGGTTTGTGAACCCATTTGCTCTGCCATTCAACCAGTCAATAACAGCTTTGAAACTCGCAATTTGATTGTAATCCCCACTGGTCATAAAGCCAGCGGATCCAGCTGTTCCAATACCCGAAACGTAGATATTAGCAAATCCACGGGCAAGGAAGTAGTCGTTGAGGGTATAGGAACTAATATAGCTAAAACTCTCTTGGCTCTCTGTTACAGGGACATCAGCTGGTTGTGTTTTAAAAGGCATGAAATCAACGCGTGAAACAGAAATGGTGTGAGGTTCTTTTACCTTCAACTCAGCTTCCATTGGATATAATCTCTTATCATTGGCAACTTCGTTCACCCCTTCATGATAAGGACTGGCTGTCATAACGGTTGGCAACGGCAGACTGGTTTTAGGGCGGATAATATTGACCTTGATCAAGTCTAGTTTGCCATCTTCATCAGTATCAACAGGGGTTTCGACATAGACGACTTCCCGAATCAAGTCATTGGTATCAAAAGTTGCCAGAGACTTTCCGTTAAAATAGTGGTACTGGTTATCCATCGGCAAGAGGCCTTGGCTGACTAAATGATCAACTAAGGTCATTCCTGATTTCATACGAGTGGCTAATAAATGATGAAGGGAGCTGATGATATTTTGACCATCAAACTGGACGGGAAAACCAATTGATTCGCTGAAGTCTTTAGTTGATGTGAAATCCACATTTGGAATAAACCCAAGTAATTGCAAGGCAACCAATTCAAAAACATCCTTCGTTAGAGGAGCATCTGATGTCACAAAAGTAAGCAAATCCATGCTATCACTAGCAATTAAGTTACTTAGTGGGTAATCAGTGTTTTGAAAATGAAAATAGAACTTACGCAAAAAAGCTTCTAGATTCTCTTTTGGGCTCTTTTCCATCCTTAGGTAAAAGCCTAAAGAGTGGAGTTCTTCAAGGGCATTTTCAATGGAAGTAGGGATGTAAGAAAATTGATTGTATTTCATATTTGCGTCAAATCCTTTCTTGAAAGTAAACGTTTTTATTAGGTGAACAAGCTTTACATTATCTATTATACTTGATAGAATGGTACTTGTCTAAACAATATCATAAAATGGAGGAACTAAAGACACATGGATGTTACATGGACTGTGAAGTACATCACAGAATTTCTTGCGACTGCCCTGCTTATTATTTTAGGGAATGGTGCCGTTGCAAACGTTGATTTAAAAGGAACAAAAGGGAATAACTCAGGATGGATTATCATCGCCTTGGGTTACGGTCTTGCTGTTATGATGCCAGCTTTAATGTTTGGTAATGTTTCAGGAAACCACATTAACCCTGCCTTTACTTTGGGACTAGCTGTTTCAGGTTTATTCCCATGGGCACACGTTGCGCAATACATCATCGCACAAGTACTTGGAGCAATCTTTGGTCAACTTGTAGTGGTTGGTGTTTACGGCCCTTACTTTAGAAAAACAGAAAATCCAAATCCAGTTTTGGGTTCCTTCTCAACTATTTCAGCTCTTGATGATGGTACAAAAGCTAGCCAAAAAGCATCAATCATCAACGGTTTTGCTAATGAATTTGTCGGTTCATTCGTTCTTTTCTTTGGTGCGCTTGCTCTGACAAAGAACTTCTTTGGTGCAGAACTAGTTGGCAAATTGCTTGATGCTGGTTACGACGAAGTCATCGCTTCTCAACAAGTGGCTCCATATGTAACAGGTAGTATTGCTGTTGCTCACATCGGTGTTGGTTTCTTAGTGATGGCACTTGTAGCTTCACTTGGAGGTCCTACTGGACCAGCCCTTAACCCTGCACGTGACCTTGGTCCTCGTCTTGTTCACCACCTCTTGCCAAAATCTGTACTTGGACAAGCTAAGGGTGATTCAAAATGGTGGTATTCATGGGTTCCTGTTGTGGCACCTATTGTTGCTGCAATCGCTGCAGTAGCACTATTCAAATTCCTTTACATTAAATAACAAACAAAAAAGAGGCTCAGGCCTTTGAACGGCTCCCTGTCAAGTAGACAGTCAAATAATAAAAAATAAGTTAAGCAACCTGATTCCTGAATTCTAGAGGAGTCAGGTTGTTTAATTTTGATTGATAACGTTGTGTGTTGTAGAATTCGATGTAACGTGTCACATCGTTGACCAACTCATCATAAGATTTATATTTCTTAAGGTGGTAAGACTCAGTCTTGAAATGCCCAAAGAAACTTTCTGAAAAGGCAACACTTTTCTGAACAATTTTTATAAAGTGCTTTTTAAGCGATAATTCGTTTGGTCATGGGAGTTTGGTAGTTAAGACTACCATGAATGCGATGATAGTTCCACCAGTGGACATAATCTTTCGTTTTGAGGGCTAATTCTTCTAGTGATTGAAAGGTTTCTTGGTTGATAAACTCCAGTTTGAAGGAACGATAGGTACTCTCAGCGACGGCATTGTCATAGGGACAACCAGCCTGACTGAGAGAACGGGTGATTCCAAAAGCTTCAAGCATCTCATCAATCAGCTGATTGTCAAACTCCTTGCCACGATCGGAATGGAACAACTTGACCTTGGTTAGTGTATAAGGGATGCTTTGAATGGCTTGTTTAACGAGCTCCGCAGTCTTGTGCCAGCCAACGGACAATCCTATGATTTCACGATTAAAGAGGTCAATGATGAGACAAACGTAAGCCCAGCGCCTATCCACACGGACGTAAGTCAAGTCGGTCACCAGGGCTTCCAGTGGTCTTTCTTGGTCGAA
>NZ_JBWKAI010000034.1:0-18154 GCF_056500955.1 Streptococcus sp. F2 | reverse complement strand
GGTTATTGGACGTTGTTTATCATGAAGATCATCATCAGACATTGGATAAAAGAGCCGCATTTAACCTAAATCTTATCCGAAAAATGTGCTTATATTTTCTCAAAGTGATGGTATTTCCTAAAAAAGATCTCAGTTATCGTCGCAAACAACGGTATATTTCTGTCCATTTGAAAGATTATTTAGTCCAATTATTTGGAGAAAGAGGCTAAGCAGATGATTGATTTAAAAAGGAATCTTTTCAAAATTGATGTCCAGGCACAAAAGGATGAAGAGAAAGTTTTCATGCGTACGGCGTGCACTTTTGTCAAGTGTTCGTGACAAGTCTAAGGCATTGTGATAAAATAGACATTGTGAAAAAAGTGTGATGGTTTTCACAGGATAATACATTACAATGAAAAGGGGTCTATCATGACAACAACAGATAAAGAGACATTTAGTTCTTTTATGAATAAGGTCTTAGCGGGTACAGCGATTGCTATCGTTGTGGCGCTCATTCCAAATGCTATTTTAGCAACTTTTTTAAAGCCGCTTCTGCCAAATGCAGCAGCAGCAGAATTTTTACACATTGTGCAAGTCTTCCAATTCTTCACACCTATTATGGCAGGGTTTTTGATTGGTCAACAGTTCAAGTTTAACCCAATGCAACAGTTGGCGGTTGGTGGAGCAGCCTATATTGGTTCTGGAGCCTGGGCTTATACTGAGGTTGTTCAAAAAGGTGTAGCAACAGGTACTTTCCAACTTAGAGGTATTGGGGACCTCATCAATATGATGATTACAGCTAGCCTTGCGGTTTTAGCGGTTAAGTATTTTGGGAATAAATTTGGCTCTTTAACCATTATCTTGTTACCAATTATTATCGGAACAGGTGTTGGTTACATTGGTTGGAAGTTATTGCCTTATGTGTCTTATGTGACAACGCTAATTGGGCAAGGGATTAATTCCTTTACAACCTTACAACCTATTTTAATGTCTATTTTAATTGCAGTTGCTTTCTCGCTTATCATTGTTAGTCCGATTTCAACAGTGGCTATTGGTTTAGCTGTTGGTTTAAATGGGATGGCTGCCGGTGCTGCGTCTATGGGAATTGCATCAACAGCTGCAGTTCTTGTTTGGGCAACACTCAAAGTTAATAAGTCAGGTGTACCAATTGCTATTGCACTTGGGGCTATGAAAATGATGATGCCAAACTTCTTAAAACATCCTATCATGGCTATTCCGATGGTGGTCACTGCAGCAATTAGCTCATTAACGGTACCATTGTTTAATCTTGTTGGGACACCAGCTTCATCTGGTTTTGGTTTGGTTGGTGCAGTAGGACCAATTGCTTCTTTAGCAGGTGGTAGCTCAGTACTTATTATTATCCTTGCTTGGATTGTTGTACCATTTGCAGTTGCTTTTGCAGCGCATAAGGTTGCTAAAGATATTCTAAAACTTTATAAAGAAGACATTTTCGTCTTTGAAGGCTAATAGGAGGAAAACATGTTAGTTTATATTGCTGGCTCAGGTGCCATGGGTTGCCGTTTTGGTTACCAAATTTCAAAAACAAATAATGATGTGATTTTGTTAGACAACTGGGAAGATCATATCAATGCCATTAAAGAAAACGGGTTGATTGTAACAGGTGATGTGGAAGAAACGGTTAAGCTTCCTATCATGAAACCAACCGAAGCAACTCAAGAAGCCGATTTAATTATCTTGTTTACAAAAGCAATGCAGTTGCCACAAATGCTTCAAGACATTAAAGGCATTATTGGAAAAGAAACCAAAGTGCTTTGCCTTTTAAATGGTCTTGGACATGAAGACGTTATTCGTCAGTACATTCCAGAACACAACATTCTAATGGGAGTTACTGTCTGGACAGCTGGATTGGCAGGTCCTGGTCGTGCTCATCTTCAAGGTGTGGGAGCACTTAACTTACAAAGCATGGATCCAAGCAATCAAGAAGCTGGACACCAAGTGGCTGATTTGTTAAATGAAGCTAACTTGAATGCGACTTATGATGAGAATGTTGTGCCAAACATCTGGCGAAAAGCTTGCGTGAACGGTACCATGAATTCAACTTGTGCCCTTCTAGATTGTACAATTGGTGAATTATTTGCCAGTGAAGACGGTCTCAAAATGGTTAAAGAAATCATTCATGAGTTTGTTATCGTTGGTCAAGCAGAAGGTGTTGCCTTGAACGAAGACGAAATTACAACTTATGTCATGGACACTTCTGTTAAGGCTGCTCACCATTACCCATCAATGCACCAAGATCTTGTTCAAAACCATCGCCTGACTGAAATTGATTTTATCAATGGAGCTGTCAATACCAAAGGTGAGAAACTGGGCATTGATACCCCATATTGCCGCTTGATTACACAGTTGGTACATGCCAAAGAGGCTATTTTAAAGATTAACTAATTTAAAAAGATTTGAAAAGCTCATCACATTAGGGTTAAATCCTTTGTGAAGGGCTTTTTTAGGTTTGATACTTTCTTTCAGGTTATCGAAGTTATGGGTAGGAAAAAGTGACAGAGATTGAATGTTTTTGGAAGATTATGCTTGACTTTAGAGAACAAAAAGGTATAATAATAACTGTAACCGATTTCAGAAAGAGGTGATTCTATCTTAAAATCAAAACGAAAACAGTTGATTATGGCAAAAATCGTAGAAGATAACTATGTTGCTTTAGAAGATTTGATGCAGCTGCTGGATTCGTCTGAGTCAACTGTCCGTAGAGATTTGGGGGAACTGGAGCAAGAAGGACGTTTGCACCGTGTTCATGGTGGAGCTGAATTGTTTCATTCCTTGCAAGAGGAATTGTCTAATCAGGAGAAGTCTGTCAAAAACAGTCAAATCAAACAGGCGCTCGCTCAAAAAGCTTCCCGATTCATCTATGATAATGACGTGATTTTTATTGATGCTGGGACAACGACGGAATTTTTACTCCCTTTTCTACAAGGAAAAAATGTTACGGTCGTTACTAACTCCATCCATCATGCGACTCGCTTAGTTGATTTATCCATCAAAACGATTATCATTGGTGGGTATGTCAAGCAAACGACTGATGCGAGTATTGGGAGCGTGGCTTTGGAACAAATCAGACAGATGAACTTTGATAAAGCATTTCTTGGTATGAATGGTGTTGATGAGGCCTATCTAACAACCCCAGATATGGAAGAAGCCGTGATAAAAAAAGCAGTCATTGCGAATGCAAAGGTGTCTTACATTCTGGTTGATGGCACGAAAATCGGTCAGGTATCCTTTGTTAAAGTAGCTGCTATTGATCAGGTGACTATTATTACTGAGGCAGCCTCGACAGGGATTCTCAAAAAAATAAAGGAAAAGGCAAAGGTGATTGAACTATGATTTATACCGTGACCTTAAACCCTTCGATTGACTTTATCGTCAGAATTGACCAGCTAAATCTGGGAACAGTGAATCGCATGGTCAGTGATGATAAGTTTGCAGGGGGAAAAGGTATTAATGTCAGTCGTGTCTTGCAACGATTAGGAGTTGGGAATACGGCGACAGGCTTTCTTGGCGGCTTTACTGGACATTTTATCGAAGATAGTTTAAAGAATGAAGGCATTGAAACGGCTTTTGTGAAGGTAGACCAGGATACCCGTATCAATGTTAAAATTAAGTCGCAAGAAGAGACTGAAATAAATGGTCAAGGGCCAATGATTAGTCAGGAACAATTGGAAGCCTTGAAAGCTAAGTTATCCCAATTGATCTCAGACGATACCGTTGTTTTTGCGGGATCAGCTCCAGCTAATCTTGGGAATGCTATTTATAAGGAATTGATTCCTTTAGTTAGGAAAAGTGGTGCCCAGGTGGTCTGCGATTTTGAAGGACAACCCCTCTTAGATGCCCTTGCGAATAATCCTTTGTTAGTTAAACCTAATAACCATGAGCTAGAAGCTATTTTTGGTGTTCCGTTAAACAGTCTTAACGATGTAGAAACCTACGCTCGTCGAATTTTAGAGATGGGAGCCCAGCATGTCCTCATTTCGATGGCTGGTGATGGTGCCTTGTTGGTTACTGAGGAAGCCACCTATTTTGCTAAGCCAATTAAAGGGCAGGTCAAAAATTCTGTCGGGGCTGGTGATTCTATGGTTGCTGGATTTACAGGCGAATTTGTTAAGAGTAAAGACCCAGTAGAAGCCTTGAAATGGGGAGTAGCGTGTGGTACGGCAACCGCTTTCTCTGATGACTTGGCGACAATTGCATTTATTAAGGAAACATATCATAAAGTTGAGGTAGAAAAACGATGAAGATTCAAGATTTATTGAGAAAAGATATTATGATTCTTGACTTACAGGCTATTTCGAAAGAAGTTGCCATTGACGAGATGATTACACGATTAGTAGAAAAAGGTATTGTTCACGATTTTGATGTCTTTAAAAAGAGTATCATGACACGTGAAGAACAAACATCAACTGGACTTGGCGACGGTATTGCCATGCCTCATTCTAAAAATATTGTGGTTGATGAACCAGCGGTTTTATTTGCGAAATCAAATAAAGGGTTGGATTATAAGGCTTTAGATGGTCAACCAACGGATCTCTTCTTTATGATTGCTGCACCTCAAGGGGCAAATGACACTCACTTGGCTGCGCTAGCAGAATTATCACAATACCTTTTGAAAGACGGTTTTGCAGATAAACTTCGTGCTGCAGCGACACCAGATGACGTTCTTGCTGTCTTTGATGAGGCTTCAACAGCTAAAGAAGAAGTGGTAGCGCCAACAAGTGGTCAAGATTTTATCGTTGCAGTTACAGCTTGTCCAACAGGGATTGCTCACACTTATATGGCAGAAGAGGCTTTGAAAAAACAAGCTGCAGAAATGGGAGTAGCTATTAAAGTTGAAACAAACGGCGCTTCTGGTGTGGCTAATCGTTTAACCGCTGAAGATATTCAGAAAGCTAAGGGTGTTATCGTTGCAGCAGATAAAGCAGTTGAAATGGATCGTTTTGACGGTAAACAATTAATTGCTCGCCCTGTTGCAGATGGTATCAAGAAGAGTCAAGAATTGATTTCTTTGATTTTGAATAATGAAGGACACACTTACCACGCTAAGAACGGGAAGTCTGAAACAGCAGTATCATCTGAGAAAACAAGCTTAGGCGGTGCTTTCTATAAACACTTGATGGGTGGTGTCTCTCAAATGTTGCCATTCGTTATTGGTGGCGGGATTATGATTGCTCTAGCTTTCTTGTTGGATAACATGCTTGGTGTGCCAAAAGACCAACTAGGCAATCTTGGATCTTATCATGAAGTAGCTGCTATTTTCATGAAAATTGGTGGTGCAGCCTTCTCCTTCATGTTACCAGTATTAGCGGGTTACATTGCATACTCTATCGCTGAAAAACCAGGTTTGGTTGCTGGTTTTGTGGCAGGTGCTATTGCATCGAGTGGACTTGCTTTTGGTAAGGTTCCATTTGCATCAGGTGGAGAAGCTAGCTTGGCTTTAGCGGGTGTGCCATCAGGTTTCCTTGGGGCTCTTGTTGGTGGTTTCCTTGCTGGTGGTGTTATTCTTGCTCTACGTAAATTATTAGCAGGCTTACCACGATCTCTTGAAGGGGTTAAATCTATTCTTCTTTACCCATTACTTGGTGTCCTTGTCACTGGTTTCTTGATGCTCTTTGTCAATATCCCAATGGCAGCTATTAATACAGCGCTTAATGATTTCTTACAAGGTCTTTCAGGAAGTTCTGCTGTTCTTATGGGACTTCTTGTTGGTGGTATGATGGCTGTTGACATGGGTGGCCCTGTTAATAAGGCAGCTTACGTTTTTGGTACAGGAACTTTAGCAGCTACTGTCGCAAATGGCGGTTCAGTCGTTATGGCTGCTGTTATGGCAGGTGGTATGGTACCTCCTCTAGCTGTTTTTGTAGCCACTCTCTTGTTTAAAGATAAATTTACTAAAGAAGAACGCGAATCAGGTTTGACCAACATTGTCATGGGACTTTCTTTCATCACTGAAGGAGCAATCCCATTTGGCGCAGCTGACCCAGCGCGTGCAATTCCTAGCTTTATTGCTGGTTCTGCCTTGACAGGAGCTCTTGTTGGTTTGGCTGGCATTAAATTAATGGCGCCACATGGTGGTATCTTCGTCATCGCCTTAACAAGTAATCCAATCTTATACCTTGTCTTTGTAGCGATTGGTGCTATTGTATCCGGAATCCTCTTCGGTGCCCTTCGTAAAAAAGCTTAACATTAAAAGACTTTTTCCTTACTAAAACTAGAATCTGCTAAGGTTCTAGTTTTTTGATATACTAAAGAGAAAGAATAAGAAGTGAGGACATGGCTTGAAAAGAAAGAAAAGGAGAAGGACTACTAATCCCTCATTAAACGCTCTTGCTTTGTGTTTAGTATTGCTTAGTACCTTTGTTAGTATTTGGACACTAAGAAAGGCTCAGCAAGAGTTAACCGCTTATGCGACTCATGACACAATGGTTTTTGTAAGGCAAATTAGCCATGCAGCTCAAGCAGTTGCTCAAAAAGAAAAGTTATATAGTTCAGTGATGATGGCTCAAGCTATTTTAGAGTCTAACAATGGTAAGTCCCAGTTGAGTCAGAAACCTTATTACAATTTTTTTGGTATTAAAGGGGATTATAAGGGGCGGTCGGCTATTTTTCCTACCTTAGAAGATGATGGGCAAGGAAATTTATACCAAATTGACGACGCCTTTCGCTCTTATGGTAGTATGACAGCATGTTTTGAAGATTATGCTAGAGTTCTGAATGATCCTCTGTATACCAAAACCCATAAAAACCTAGGTTCTCATTATCACGATGCCACAGCTGCACTAACAGGAACCTATGCCACTGATACCACTTACAACACCAAATTAAATGAACTCATTGCTGTTTATCAACTGACCTATTTTGATAGTCCCATGAAATAATAAGCTTTATCCACAAAATCCCCTTAAATTGGAAGAAATATTTCGATTTTAAGACAAAAGTTATCAATCTGGTTAAATCAGCTGTGGATAAGTCCTTGTTAGATTTCCTATGTTATAATAGAAACATAGAAAATGAATAGAAAAGGGATTTAATCACTAATGGTAAAAAAGAAAGGTAAGCTTCTACTTATCAGTCTTTTTGTTCTTGCGGCTTGTTTAGGAGCTTACAGTGCAATGAGACAACCTAACCGTACCTCTAAAGTATCAGCAGAAACAGTTACTGGTACCTCGACACAGGCATTTATCAATAATATTGGACCTACAGCCAGCGCTATCGCTCAAGAGCGTGACCTTTACGCTTCTGTGATGATTGCTCAAGCTATTTTAGAATCAAGTAACGGTCAATCTGGCCTTAGCCAAGCACCCTATTATAACTTCTTTGGCATCAAAGGGGCCTATAATGGCTCGTCAGTTACCATGTCAACTTGGGAAGATGATGGAGCAGGAAATACCTACACTATCGATCAACCCTTTAGAGCATACCCAAGTATCGCTGATTCACTTTATGACTACGCTAACTTACTAAGCTCTAATATGTATGCTGGTGCTAGAAAATCAAATACACTGTCGTATCAAGATGCGACAGCAGCCTTAACAGGCCTATACGCTACAGATACGAGTTATAACTTGAAGTTAAACAATATTATTGAAACGTATGGGTTAACAGCCTATGATGTGACAAATGCTTCAGACCAAGGAGTCTCCTTAGCAGGTGCAGGCTACGTTTGGAATGAGTACCGTCACAATTATACAGATGCGGAAACCCTAGCAATTGATGAAGCATGGGCACAACGCTTTAACTATTAAGATAAGTCTAAAAATCATCCTAACGGGTGATTTTTTGGTATAATGAAATAATGAAAACAATTAAAGAAGTATACCAAAATCATGCTGAGATGCCTTACATTGCTCCCGCTTATCAAGAAGAGTTGTTGCACAAGCCTATTCCTAAGTGTAACATGGAGCGTACCAAGGAAGGGTTACTTCCTGGTCACATTGTAATGTTATGGCGCATTCAGTTCGGGACCTATACAACTGCTAATAGTCATCATAAATATTTTTACACGACCTATGGCATTGATGCGCAAAAAGAATTGGACTGGCTCATCTCTCAAGGTTATGTGCAAAAAGACTCTGCAAGAGAATCGCTCTGCCATTTACCAGCTAGCCGTTTAAAAGACTTTTTGGGACAACAAGTAGTTAAAGGACTGTCAAAAATGAAGCGAGATGAATTAGATCAAGCCGTTTTAAGTCATTTTAGCGAAGAAGAATTGAGCGCTTTAGTTGACCTCAGAGGTTATCGGCTACTTTCTAAGGGAGAAGAAGCCTTAGCGGCCAATGCCAAGGTTGTTGACCGTCATCCTCAGAAAAAATACTAGTTTAAGTCTACTTTAATAATCTTCAAATCTATGCTATAATGAGTCATATCGACATCAAGGAGAATGAATACATGCAATTAGTTCGTGAAAAAGAATTTGTCAATCAATACCACTATGATGCTAGAAATCTCGAATGGGAAAAAGAAAACGGAACACCAGAAACCAATTTTGAAGTGACGTTCCAATTGATTAATAAAGATGAAGCTCGAAAGGAAACAGCTATCGTCTCTGTGTTACAATTTGTTATTGTCAAAGAAGAATTTGTGATTAGTGGAGTAATTTCACAGATGGTTCGTATTTTAGATCGTTTAGTAGATAAACCAAGTGAATTTACCCAAGAAGAAGTTGAATCGTTAGCAGCACCTTTATTAGATATGGTTAAACGCTTGACTTATGATGTCACAGAAATTGCCTTGGACCGCCCGGGCATTAATTTGGAGTTTAAGAATTAATGAAATTAGCAGTAATTACTGATAGCACAGCAGCATTACCAACTGACTTAAAGCAGGATGAGGCTATTTTTAGTCTTGATATTCCAGTTATTATTGATGGCGATACCTATTTTGAAGGGCGTAATCTGACCATCGATGACTTTTATCAAAAGATGGCAACCTCACAAGAGCTCCCTAAGACAAGTCAGCCCAGCTTATCGGAACTAGATGAGCTTTTAGGCCTTTTGTCTGCTAAGGGTTACACACATGTCATCGGGCTTTTCTTGGCTGGTGGTATTTCGGGTTTCTGGCAAAATATCCAGTTTTTAGTTGAAGAACATCCTGATTTGGTCATTGCCTTTCCAGATAGTAAAATCACATCAGCTCCATTGGGCAGCATGGTTAAAAATGTATTAGATTGGTCTCGTCAAGGGAAAACCTTCCAAGAAATTCTAGATCAGTTGCAAAAACAGATTGATGGTACGACAGCCTTTATCATGGTGGATGATTTGAATCACTTGGTTAAAGGAGGAAGATTATCAAACGGTTCAGCACTGCTTGGTAATCTTTTGAGCATTAAGCCTATCTTGTATTTTGACGATGAAGGAAAAATCGTGGTCTACGAAAAAGTCAGAACAGAGAAGAAAGCCATGAAACGTTTGGTAGAGATTCTTAATGACTTGACAGCAAATGGACAATACGATGTTTCTATTATTCATTCGAAAGCCCAAGATAAGGCAGATCACTTGAAGGCACTCTTGCAAGATAGTGGCTACCAGTGCGACATCGCAGAAGTTCACTTTGGTGCTGTTATTGCTACTCATCTAGGAGAAGGAGCAGTCGCCTTTGGGATTACACCCCGCGCCTAGTTATCTTTTGGGAAAGCTGGCGCCAAGTCTCAGTCAGATAGCAAAAACCCCCTTACGAAATAGCTAGTGACCTAAGGTAGGGTGACTAGTCCTTTAGATAATAGGTTAGAAAATAACGTATGAAATTAATGACAATGCCTTCTGAATTTCAGAAGGCTTTACCAATATTGAATAAAATTAAAGAAGCTGGTTATGAAGCCTACTTTGTGGGTGGCAGTGTCAGAGATGTGCTCTTGGGTCGTCCTATTCATGATGTAGATATTGCGACTAGCTCCTATCCTGAAGAGACCAAAGCGATTTTTAACAGAACTGTCGATGTTGGCATTGAACATGGTACAGTACTCGTGCTTGAAAATGGTGGTGAGTATGAAATCACAACCTTTAGGACAGAAGATGTCTATGTGGATTATCGCCGTCCTAGTCAAGTGTCTTTTGTGCGCTCTTTAGAAGAAGACCTTAAGCGTAGAGATTTCACTGTGAATGCTTTGGCTCTTGATGAAAATGGTCAAGTGATTGATAAGTTTACAGGTTTACAAGATTTAGAGCAAAAGCGATTACGCGCAGTAGGAGAGGCAGCAGACCGTTTTGAAGAAGATGCCCTCCGTATTATGAGAGGCTTTCGCTTTGCCGCAAGTTTGGATTTCGATATCGAGTCTGCTACCTTCGAAGCTATGAAAAGTCATTCCCCACTGTTAGCAAAAATTTCGGTAGAGCGTTCCTTTATTGAATTTGATAAATTGTTGATGGCACCTCATTGGCGAAAAGGTATCTTGGCTATGATTGCTTGTCAAGCTTACGACTATTTACCAGGTCTGGGACAACAAGAAATAGCTTTAAAGCAGTTAACAGTGTCCCTAGCTGATGACTTTACCTTTAGTGACCACCATCAAGCTTGGGCTTATTTGATCATAAGCTTATCGATTCAAAATCCTAAGCCATTTTTAAAGGCTTGGAAAACCTCAAATGATTTTCAACGCTGTGTGGCACAATTAGTGACCCTTTACCATATTCGACAAGAAAGACCTTTTGAAAAATTGGATATTTATCAATATGGTAAAAAACAGGCAAGGTTGATAGAATCCCTTCGCCAAGCTATGGGACAAGACGTTGACATGGCTTATATTGAGCAATTAGACCAAGCATTAGCTATTCATGATAAACATGACATCGTGGTGAATGGCTCTCACTTAATAAAGAACTTTGGTTTGAAACCAGGACCAGAGTTGGGAGTGATACTTGAACGCATTGAGTTAGCTATTGTGGAAGGTCATCTTGCTAATGAGTTAGATGCCATTGGAGCATTTGTTAGAGAGGAATTAGCAACATGAGCCATTTTTTGGTGGAGAAACTGACAAAAACGGTGGGAGATAAGACTGTCTTTCAAGATATTTCCTTTATTATTCATGACTTTGACCGTATTGGGATTATTGGGGTTAATGGGACAGGAAAAACAACTCTTTTAGATGTCTTGTCGGGAAGGCTTGGTTTTGACGGAGACAATTCTCCATTTTCCAAAGCCAATGATTACAAAATCGCTTACTTAACACAAGATCCTGAATTTAACGATGCAGACTCTGTTTTAGATACGGTATTGTCATCTGATGTTAAGGCGATTCAGCTGATTCGTCAATATGAACTATTGATGGCGAATTATACTGAGGATAAACAAGAGACCTTAGAGTCCCTCATGTCTGAAATGGATCGCTTAGATGCTTGGTCTATTGAAAGTGATGTTAAAACAGTCCTATCAAAATTAGGCATCACGGATTTGGAACAAAAAGTGGGAGACCTATCAGGCGGTATGAGAAGACGTGTCCAGTTAGCTCAAGTATTGCTAGGGGCTGCTGACTTACTCTTATTGGATGAGCCGACCAACCATCTTGATATTGACACCATCGCTTGGTTAACAACCTATCTCAAAACAGCTAAAAAGACGGTCCTTTTTATTACCCATGACCGTTATTTCCTGGATAATGTGGCCACCCGTATTTTTGAATTGGATAAGGCGGGACTGACAGAATATCAAGGCAATTACCAAGACTATGTGCGCTTAAAAGCAGAACAAGACGAACGAGATGCTGCTAATTTACACAAGAAGAAGCAACTCTATAAACAAGAATTAGCCTGGATGAGGACGCAGCCACAGGCGCGTGCAACCAAACAGCAGGCTAGAATCAATCGTTTCAGTGACTTGAAAAAAGAAGTTTACCAAGACAGTTCTGCGGATAAATTGGAGATGACTTTCGAAACGAGCCGAATTGGGAAGAAGGTAATTCACTTTGAAGACCTTTCTTTTGCTTATGGTGACCGACAGTTGATTAAGGATTTTAACTTGATTATTCAAAATAAAGATCGTATTGGCATTGTTGGAGATAACGGCGTCGGAAAATCTACCCTGTTGAATTTAATTAATGGAGATCTTGAACCAACTTCTGGGAAGCTTGATATTGGAGATACTATTCGTGTAGGTTATTTCTCTCAGCAGCTCAAAGATATGGATGAGACCAAACGGGTCATTAATTACCTTCAAGAAGTGGCTGATGAGGTTAAAACAAGCGTGGGAACAACGAGTATCAGTGAGCTTTTAGAGCAATTTCTTTTTCCGAGATCAAGTCATGGCACGCTGATTGCTAAATTATCTGGTGGGGAGAAAAAACGGCTCTACTTGCTAAAACTGCTCATTGAAAAACCAAATGTTCTTCTCCTTGATGAGCCAACAAATGATTTAGACATTGCCACCTTGACGGTCTTAGAAAACTTTTTAGCTAACTTTGCAGGACCAGTCATTACGGTTAGTCATGATCGTTATTTCCTAGACAAAATAGCCACTAAGATTTTAGCCTTTGAAGAAGGCGATATTCGTGTTTTTTATGGCAATTACAGTGATTACCTTGATGAAAAAGTTTTTGAAAAAGAAACAGTTGAGGCTGACTTGGTTAAAGCCACAGTCATTGAAGAAGTGCCGCTTCCTCCGAAAGAGGAAAGAAAGCGCATGTCCTACCTTGAAAAACAAGAATGGGCTCAAATTGAAGATACGATTGCCACGCTTGAGGCCCAGATTGAAGACATTGAACGTCAGATGTTAGAAGTAGCAAGTGACTATGGTCAGCTAGCTCAGCTTCAAAGGGATTTAGAGCAAAAAAATAAGGATTTACTGGAAGCTTACGAACGGTTTGACTACCTTAGTGGCTTAGAAATGTAAGAATTGTATGTCAATGTCATTTTTATGGTACACTAGTGATAACAACAAAAGAAGTGCTCGATTGCGCTTCTTTTCATTCATCATTTATTACTTGAAGGAGGAGAAAAATGGGGCTGATTTGGTCGTATTTATCATCAAAGCCTAAGTGGTTGGCTTTGGACATTTTAGGTGGTCTATTATTTGTTCTGGTTAATTTAGGATTGCCCACTATTTTAGCTCGGATGATAGATCAAGGAATCATGCAGCAGGATACCAAAGCCTTATATGGCTGGACGTTGGTCATGTTTGTCATTATTGTGTTAGGTGTTCTTGGTCGAATTATCTTATCCTATGCATCTGGTAAGTTAACGACAACCATGATCAAGGAGCTGCGCAATGACATGTATCGTCAGTTGCAGGATTACTCTCATACAGAATATGAAAAAATTGGGATTGCTTTTTTGGTTACCCGAATGACAAGTGATGCCTTTGTGCTCATGCAGTTTGCTGAAATGTCTTTACGTTTAGGAGTAGTGACGCCCTTAATGATGATTTTTTCAGTGTTGATGATTTTCTTGACAAGTCCATCGTTAGCATGGATTGTAGCGGTATCCATGCCTTTTTTGGTACTGGTTGTTGTTTATGTCGCCGTCAAAACAAGGCCTCTCTCTGAAAAACAACAAGAAAGTTTAGACCACATTAATCAGTTAGTCAGAGAAAATTTGACTGGCTTGCGCGTGATTAGAGCCTTTTCGAGAGAAGCATTTCAACAGGAACGTTTTGATGAGCGTAATCAAGAATACGCCAGCATTTCTAAACGCCTCTTCACCTTAACAGGATTGACAGAACCACTATTTGTGCAAATCATTATTGCCATGATTGTAGCCATTGTTTGGTTTGCCTTAGACCCTTTGGCTAAGGGACAAATTCAAATTGGGGATTTGGTAGCCTTTATCGAGTATAGTTTTCATGCCCTTTTTTCGTTTTTGATGTTTGCTAATCTCTTTACCATGTATCCTAAAATGGCAGTTTCCAGCAAACGGATCAAAGAAGTCATGGACATGCCAATCTCTATTTCTAAAAATGAAGATGGGGTAACAGAGACCTTGACAAGAGGTTATCTCGAATTTGACAATGTCACCTTTGCCTATCCTGGAGAAACAGAAAGTCCTGTTCTACATAACATTTCTTTTAAAACCAAGCCTGGGGAAACCATCGCTTTTATTGGTTCAACAGGGTCAGGAAAATCATCCTTGGTGAATTTAATTCCTCGATTTTATGATGTGACGTTTGGGAGAATCTTGGTCGATGGGGTAGATGTCAGAGATTATCAGTTAAAATCTCTTCGTGCTAAAATTGGTTTCATCCCACAAAAAGCTCTGCTATTTACAGGAACTATCGAAGACAATTTAAAATATGGTAAGGCAGATGCTAGCTATTGGGAATTAGATGAAGCTACGGATGTGTCTCAAGCTAGAGCATTTATTGCTAGCCGCGAAAAAGGCTATCAGACCCATCTAGCAGAAGCAGGAAGTAATTTATCAGGTGGTCAGAAACAACGGCTATCGATTGCCCGTGCGGTTGTTAAAAAACCCGATATTTATATCTTTGATGATTCTTTTTCGGCACTGGATTACCAAACCGATGCTGCTTTAAGGAAGCGCCTGAAAGAAGTAACAGAGGAAGCGACTGTTTTGATTGTAGCTCAACGGGTTGGGACTATCATGGATGCCGATCAAATCATCGTTCTAGATCAAGGTGAAATTGTCGGTCGAGGAAAGCATGAGGAATTGATGGCAACCAATGCTATTTACCGTGAAATTGCTGATTCGCAATTAAACAAAGGAAATCTCATGGAAGAGGAGGTGGACTAATGGCAGAGCAACATGTTTTTAAGCGGGTGTGGACCTATTTAAGGGCCTACCGTGGCTTAATCTTTTTAGCAGTTTTCCTTAAAATTATTAGTGCTGTTATGAGTGTCTTGGAACCCTTTGTGCTTGGTTTAGTCATTACAGAATTGTCATCTAATCTTCTTGATATGGCTAAGGGAATTGAAGGAGCAGGGATTAATACCTCTTATATTGCTTTTTTACTGCTTGTCTATTTTATTCGTGCATTATGTTATGAAATCGGAGCCTATGGGTCAAATTATGTCATGACCAAGGCTGTTCAATCGACTATTCGTGATTTGAGACAGGCCTTGAGTCAAAAAATTAATCGTATTCCTGTCTCTTATTTTGACCAACACCAGTTTGGGGATATGCTGGGACGCTTTACCTCAGATGTTGAGACAGTGTCAAATGCTTTGCAACAATCTTTCTTGCAGATTGTCAATGCCTTTCTTACCATTTTTCTCGTGATGGGAATGGTCTTGTACCTCAATCTGACACTAGCTTTGATTGTGATTGTTGCTATTCCTATTATCTATGCTTCATCTCAATTCATTTTAAAAAAATCACAACCTTATTTTAAAGAGCAAGCTAAGGTGTTAGGAGAGATGAATGGTTTTGTTCAGGAAAATCTATCGGGTTTTAACGTCTTAAAACTTTACGGCCGCGAAGAAGCCTCAGAGCAAGCCTTCCATCAGATTACTGAACACTTGCAAGAGGTTGGGTTTAAGGCAAGCTTTTTATCCGGTATTATGATGCCTGTTTTGCATTTTATTTCTGATTCTGTCTATATGATTGTTGCTTTGGTCGCAGGTCTGCAAGTTATGGCAGGACAATTGACCATTGGGAATATGCAAGCTTTTGTTCAATATATTTGGCAAATCAGTCAGCCAATTCAAACCATCACCCAGTTAGCAGGTTTATTACAGAGTGCTAAATCATCCTTAGAACGTATTTTTGCGGTTCTGGATGAGGCAGATGATGCCATGCTTGTGACAGATCAACTGGATGAGGATTTAACAGGTCAAGTCTCATTTAACCATGTGGATTTTTCCTATCAGGCTGATAAACCTTTGATCAAAGAGTTTACACTTGATGTTAACCCCGGTGAGATGATTGCGATTGTAGGACCAACTGGAGCTGGGAAAACGACTCTCATTAACCTCTTGATGCGTTTTTATGATGTGGATAAAGGATCTATTACTGTTGATGGGCATGATATTCGTGACCTGTCACGTCAATCCTATCGTCGCCAATTTGGTATGGTCCTACAAGATGCTTGGCTTTACGAAGGGACAATCCAAGATAACCTTCGCTTTGGGAACCTTGAAGCCAGCGATGAGGCTATTGTAGAAGCAGCCAAAGCTTCCAATGTGGATCATTTTATCAGAACCTTGCCAGGTGGGTACCACATGGTGATGAACCAAGAATCTAGTAATATTTCCTTAGGTCAAAAACAACTCTTAACCATTGCAAGGGCCTTGTTGGCTGATCCTAAAATTCTGATTTTAGATGAAGCGACCTCTTCGGTAGATACTAGGCTAGAATTATTGATTCAAAAGGCGATGAAGCGGTTAATGAAAGGACGAACAAGCTTTGTGATCGCTCACCGTCTGTCTACAATTCAAGAAGCTGATAAGATTCTAGTATTAAAAGATGGTCAGATCATTGAAC
Source organism: Streptococcus sp. F2 (assembly GCF_056500955.1). Lineage (NCBI taxonomy): Bacteria > Bacillati > Bacillota > Bacilli > Lactobacillales > Streptococcaceae > Streptococcus > Streptococcus sp. F2. The sequence continues at coordinate 1,775 of NZ_JBWKAI010000034.1, read as the reverse complement.
AAGGGAACCATGATAGTTTATTGGCTGCTCAAGGTTTCTATTTTGATCTCTATCATAGTCAATTTAAATCCAGTCAACCCTAAGCTAATAGGGTATGAAGAACATTCTCTTAAACAAGAGGATGTTTTTTTGAGTCCAGTTCTCTATTTTGGGATCAATACTCATTGAATATCAGAAAATAACGGTTTGTGTAACTGAAAAACTTGACAGTAAAATTCAGAAAATTTATAATATTGACTATACTTGACACGATAGATAAGGAAGGACAAGATATGGTAACAGCAAAAGCATACGTTGCAGGTGTTTTTAAGAAAGTTAAACAAGAGAATGAGCATGAAACAGAATTTTTACAAGCAGTTGAAGAGGTCTTTGACTCCTTGGTACCAGTTTTTGAAGCTTACCCTCAGTATATGGAAGAGAACCTTTTAGAGCGGTTGGTAGAACCTGAGCGAGTGGTGAGTTTTCGGGTTCCTTGGGTGGATGATAAGGGCAAGGTTCAAGTGAATCGTGGCTACCGTGTTCAATTTTCATCAGCTCTTGGGCCTTATAAAGGGGGGTTGCGATTTCACCCTTCAGTGAACCAATCCATTGTTAAATTTTTAGGTTTTGAACAGATTTTTAAAAATTCTCTAACTGGTCAACCAATTGGTGGTGGTAAGGGAGGATCCAATTTTGATCCTAAAGGTAAATCTAATGCCGAAGTGATGCGATTTACCCAAAGTTTTATGACTGAATTGCAAAAACATATTGGACCAGACCTAGACGTTCCAGCAGGAGATATTGGAGTTGGAGGCCGAGAAATAGGCTACCTATTTGGTCAGTACAAACGTCTGCGTGGATTTGAAAATGGTGTGCTAACAGGTAAGGGACTCACTTATGGTGGTTCATTAGCCCGTAAGGAAGCAACAGGCTATGGCGTGGTCTATTTTGCCCAACAGATGCTAGCTGCAAAAGGTGATAGCCTGACTGGTAAGACAGCTCTTGTGTCAGGTTCTGGTAACGTGGCCATCTATGCTGCTGAAAAATTACAAGAATTGGGCGTTAAAGTTATGGCAATGTCCGATTCGTCAGGTTATATTTACGATGACAAGGGAATTGACCTTGACCTTTTGAAGCAAATCAAAGAAGTTGATCGTGGCCGTATTCATGCTTACCTCGAAAAATGTCCAGATGCTGTCTTTACACCAGCAGATAAAGGAAGTATTTGGTCCCTCAAAGCAGATTTGGCTTTCCCATGTGCGACTCAAAATGAATTAAACGAAGAAGCTGCCAAAAATCTGATTGCCAATGGTGTTCTAGCCGTTACAGAAGGGGCTAACATGCCTTCAACCTTATCAGCTATTGCAGTATTCCAAGAGGCAGGAATTTTGTTTGGTCCGGCCAAGGCAGCGAATGCTGGAGGGGTAGCTGTATCTGCTCTAGAAATGGCACAAAACAGTAGTCGTTTAGCCTGGACATTTGAAGAAGTAGACCGTAAACTCTATGACATCATGGCAACTATTTATGAGATATCAGCTGATGCCGCTCAGTCTTTTGGTCAAGAAGGTAATCTTGTCTTTGGTGCTAACATTGCTGGTTTTCTAAAGGTTGCCCAAGCCATGTCAGAACAAGGGGTTGTTTAAACCGTTCTTTGATTTATCCTTAAGCACACGCCAAACGCATGAAGAAACTTTTGTTTTCAGAAAACTAGATTCATAATGACAAAATCAATCAAAGTAGTACACTATAGATGAGGTGACTACGATGATTGATTTTATTATTGCTATTGATAATTG
>NZ_JBWKAI010000033.1:0-18213 GCF_056500955.1 Streptococcus sp. F2 | reverse complement strand
ATAAATTCTTTCGGACGTAGAAGGTCTTTCTTTCCTCTTGGTCGTATGTAAGGAAGGACAGGAGTGATTTCCTTATCAATCAGAAACTTGGCAATGCTGGGAATTTTATAGCCGGAATCCGCAATAATAAACTGTGGTTTCAAGGGTTCAAGCTTGGCAAAAAGTGCAGGAAAAGCCTGACTATCATGGATATTGCCAGCCTCAACACTATAAGCAAGCGCCCACTGCTTATTATTCGAAACGGAATGTAATGAGGAACGCTATTTTTTAAACAACGGAGATTGGTTTAGAATTGAAAGTAATTATTATACTAGTATCTTGCAGAAAATTCAGAGTATTCCAAAATCTGAAGTGGTTTAGATTGCTTGTGAGGCCGATTGGGGTGAGGGTGATTACAATGTGAATTTTGTCAATTCAAATCCTACGGATTATCAATTATTTGATAAAATGAATTACCGAGAAACTAGTTGGGGGAAAAGTAAAATTGAACCAGCAGATATTATAACTAAAGTTAGACAATTTATCCATGTTAAAAAAGGAGGTGCTTCTTCGTCCCTGAGTCATTTATTTGCTCAAGGGTTGGTTTCTTCACAGCTATTGAAAAATAACAGTGATTATAGAAAACATATAGAAGATAGTGTTCAAGAGAAGTTTGGGACTAATTTTATTGATAATAATGAAGTAGAAGTAGTTTTTGGAATTATTGATAAGAGGTACAATGAAGATTTTAATAAATTTTTACCAGTATTTTCTATGATTAACTTGTGTCAAAACTACGATAATATATTAAATTTAGGATATAAATGTTCATTACTACCGATTGAATTGATAACAGAGCCAAACAGAACAAAAAAGGAATCTGCCATTTTGCAAATGTTTAATAAGAGTAGCCATCTATCGGTTGAACAAATTAAAGAAAAATTGCCAGATAAGTATAAAAACTTATCTAAGAGAACTATCAGTAATATTACTGAAAAGCTAGTTAATGAAAATATACTTCAATTTGCCATGGAGGGGAAGAAGAAGATATATGGATTAACAAATTCTTCAGGAATACTATAGCTGAACTATATTTTAAAATGGTATTTAGAGGAATACTCATTAATTATATAGAAGTAGGCGAAATGTAACACCCTCCAATTAAGCTAGGTTTAAGTTTCCTAAGCTAAACTACGCTTAGCCGAAAAATAATTTCTTTTTACAGAACTCCTAATAGGAATCTTGGTTTACCAAGGTTCTTATTTTTGCGTGACTAACTGAATCGCTATCCTTCCTTATCACCTCTTGTGGTAATATATGTTGTTATCTCTTTCCCCCTTACATATGCTATAATAAGCTTAACAAATGCATGGTAAAGGAGTTAGGATGGCTAAGGTTCGGTATGGGATTGTGTCGACGGCGCAGGTGGCCCCTCGTTTTATTGAGGGGGTGCGCTTGGCTGGCAATGGCGAGGTTGTGGCGGTGTCCAGTCGTTCACTTGATAAGGCAAAGGCTTTTGCGACAGCGCATCAGTTGCCTAAGGCTTATGGTAGTCTTGATGACATGTTGTTGGATGTGTCGATTGATGCCATTTATGTAGCAAGTATCAATCAGGACCATTTTCCTGCGGCTAAGAAGGCTTTGCTGGCAGGCAAGCATGTTCTGGTGGAAAAACCGTTTACGTTGACAGCTGCTCAGGCTGAAGAACTTTTTGCTTTAGCGCAAGAGCGCGGCTTGTTTTTGATGGAGGCCCAGAAGGCTGTCTTTATTCCTATGACACAGCGTTTAAAAGGCCTTATTGCTGCTGGGGAATTGGGTGATATTGTATCGGTTTCGTCAACAACGGCCTACCCCAATATTGATCATGTGACCTGGTTTAGAGATTTGGAAAAAGGTGGGGGAACTGTGCATTTTATGGCGCCTTACGCTCTTTCTTATTTGCCTTATCTCTTTGATGCTGATATTGTGTCGGCTAGTGGCGTAGCCCGTTTTCCTGAAGGACAAAGTGATAGCCAGTCTAAGCTGATTTTGGCTTTATCAAATGGGGTTTTAGTGGATATTTTTCTGACCACTCATCTCAGCTTACCCCATGAACTAGTGATTTATGGGACTAAGGGGCGTTTGGAAATTCCTCATTTTTGGAAAACCACGCATGCCACTTTGGTCAGACCTGATGGGAGTCGTTCTGTCATTGAGGCGACCATGCCTAGTGATTTCGAGGCAGAAGCTCATCATGTCAGTCAGATGATTTTAGAAGGTCAATTGACGAGTCCTGTGATGACCAAATCCCTAACCCTGTCGGGCGTTGGCTTGATTGAGAAACTTTACCGTTCTTGGGGGAAATAACGATTCAGTAAAGGCAATTCTCAAGCCTTTGACTTGTGTATTCCACCCCTTTAATCCATAATAGGCGTAAGATATCCAAAGGAGATTTGCCATGCCAATACTTCCTAAAGCCAGTTCGGCAATCACGTTAATCAATCTTGATCAGCTTACAGAGCACGATCAAGAAGCACTGGTGTCAGAAGGTCTCATTGACGCTGAGGTCTTTGATTACGCTAAAGATAAAAATGAAACCTCATTTATGGAGGAAAACAAGGAAAAACTGACTATTGTTTTTCAGATTTTGGATCGTCAGGAAGAAGCTTATCATCCCAACCATATTCCCCGTGTGATTCCGATTACTCTCTTTTTGAATGATCAGTCTCTCTATATTTTGGGGCATGATCACAGCTTGGCGCTAATCGAAGAAGTTTTCCCTGACTTGGATGAGAGTCGTTCGCCACGTCACCTGGTGTTTCAGCTGTTAACGGCTTTTACTAAACAGTACGTGCCCCTGATGGATGAAATAGCGCAGCAGCGAGATAAGTTGATTGAAGCCTTGCGTCAAAAAGCCAATAAGACGAATTTGGAAAGTTTGGCTAACTTGCAAAGTGGCACTGTTTACATTCTCATTGGTTCTAAGCAAAATGAACAAATGCTAGCAGAATTAAAAAACATGCCTGGCCAGCAGGACCTCGAAGAAGATGAGGCAGAGCAGCACCGCGATGCCATTATTGAGGCTAGGCAGTTGTCTAATATGTGTGATTTAAACACTCGTGTGCTCAAGGAGATTTCGTCTTCTTATAACAACGTCCTCAGCAACAATTTGAACAATAATGTGACCAGTTTGACGATTTTTTCGATAGGCATTTCAATTATTGCCATGGTTACTAGTTTTTATGGCATGAATGTGAAGTTGCCTTTTGCCAAAGTTGATAGTGTGTGGTTCTGGATTGTACTAACAACCAGCCTTGTAGCCTTGTTGATTATGGTTGTCATGTACTGGTATGTGCATAAGAGAAATCGCAATGCGTCTAAGCGTATTTAACTTTTCTTGTTAGCCTTATTTACTGTAACGTTTGACATAGCATGGAAAATGATTTTCGTTATGAACCCGACCTCATTAAAAGAGAGGTCGGGTTTTTACGTCCCTTTAGTCAATCATTTATCTGATATCGTATCAAATTCAAGTTTTTGCATACCCCAGTCTATGGTTTGTCTGTCTTGCTTTAGATACAATAAGGATAACCTTAGAGAGGAGTTGCTTATGACCTTATCAATCGTCTTAATCGCTTCCGTTTTTGCGGCAGGCTTGTTATCATTTTTCTCTCCGTGTATCTTTCCGGTCCTTCCTGTCTATTTAGGTATTTTACTGGATGCAGATGATTCAAGGACAATGACTATATTTGGTAAAAAACTCTATTGGTATGGCATTGTCAAGACCTTAGCCTTCATTTTTGGGTTATCCACTATCTTTGTGATTTTAGGTTATGGGGCTGGTTTTTTAGGAAATATCCTTTATGCGGTATGGTTTCGGTACTTACTGGGAGCCTTGGTCATCATTCTGGGGATCCATCAGGTGGGCTTGATTACCATTAAGCGTCTGCAATTTCAAAAATCACTGACTTTCCATAATGATAAGAATCGCAACGGTTTGCTCAATGCATTTATCCTTGGTTTGACCTTTAGCTTTGGCTGGACGCCTTGTGTAGGACCTGTTTTGAGCTCTGTTCTCGCCTTGGTTGCTTCCGGTGGCAATGGCGCTTGGCAAGGTGGTCTGCTCATGATTGTCTATACGCTAGGATTAGGCATTCCCTTCTTGCTCTTATCTTTTGCATCTGGTTTTGTTTTGAAACATTTTAATAAACTCAAACCCCATATGCTTTTACTGAAAAAAGTAGGAGGCGTTCTGATTATTATTATGGGGATTCTGCTTATGACAGGAACCTTAAATAACTTAGCACAACTTTTTGGATAAAGGAGAAACACAATGAAAAAAGGACTATTAGTAACAACTGGTTTGGCTTGTCTCGGTTTATTGACCGCTTGCTCAGCCCAAGACAATATGGCTAAAAAAGAAATGACTCAGGACAAGATGAGTGTGGCAACAAAGACAAACGATAAGATGTCAACATCAAAGGACAAGTCCATGATGACAGATAAGTCATCAGATAAGAAGATGACCAACGAAGGCCCTAGGGCACCTGATTTTGAGCTTAAAAGTGTAGACGGTAAGACCTATCGCCTATCAGACTTAAAAGGTAAAAAAGTCTATCTGAAATTTTGGGCATCTTGGTGTTCAATCTGTCTGTCAACCTTGGCAGATACCGAAGACCTTGCCAAAATGTCCGACAAAGACTATGTGGTCTTAACAGTTGTCTCACCAGGTCATCAAGGGGAAAAATCAGAAGCAGACTTTAAGAAATGGTTCCAAGGAACAGACTATAGGGACTTACCAGTCTTGTTAGATCCCGACGGTAAACTGCTGGAAGCTTACGGTGTCAGATCTTACCCAACAGAAGTTTTCATTGGAAGTGATGGAGTGCTTGCCAAGAAACATATTGGTTACGCTAAAAAAGCAGATATCCAAAAGAATCTAAAAGCTATTCACTAGGAAGAACGAATCGAAGATTAGAAAAAAGGAGTTGGTCATATGGAACACAAATGGAAATTATTGCTATTTATTGTTGGAGTGGTCGTGTTAATAGGCGGTGCTTCTATTCTCATTCAGAAAGGTCAAGCCAAGGCTTTTAGTCAAGGCAAGCCTCAACTACCGGCTAAAAAAGTCAAATCCACTAAATTAGATCCTAATGTTCCTGTTGATCAAAAAGTGATTTACCTAGCTGGTGGCTGTTTCTGGGGCGTTGAAGAATATTTTTCACAGGTAGATGGTGTCCTAGATGCGGTGTCAGGCTATGCGAATGGTAGAGGGGAGACTACTAATTACCAGTTAATTCATCAGACTGGTCACGCAGAAACCGTTGAAGTGACCTATGATGCGAACCGTGTCAGTTTAAAAGAGTTACTTCTGCATTTTTTCCGAATTATTGACCCAACCAGTGTTAATAAGCAAGGAAATGATCGCGGTAGTCAATACCGAACTGGGATTTACTATACTGACAAAGCAGATTTAGCTGTTATTGATGAGGTCTTCAAGGAAAAAGCTAAAGACTACAAGAAGAAAATTGTGGTTGAAAAGGCGCCATTGAAACACTTTATCAAGGCCGAAGAGTACCACCAAGATTACCTCAAGAAAAACCCAAATGGCTACTGCCATATTGATATTAACCAAGCAACTTATCCCGTCATTGATGAAAGCAAGTACCCAAAACCAAGTGCAGCTGAGATTAAAGCAAAACTATCTGCAGACGAATATCGAGTGACGCAAAAAAATGAAACCGAAAGAGCCTTTTCAAACCGCTATTGGGATTCTTTTGAGGCTGGAATCTATGTTGATGTTGTTACTGGTGAACCACTCTTCTCTTCAAAAGACAAATTTGAATCCGGCTGCGGTTGGCCAAGTTTTAGCCGTCCGATCAGCCCAGATGTTATTCGTTACAAGGAAGATAAGAGTTTCAATATGACGAGAACAGAGGTGCGCAGCCGTTCAGGGAATTCTCATCTGGGGCATGTCTTTACTGACGGACCTAAAGACCAAGGCGGCCTTCGTTACTGCATCAATAGCTTGGCTATTACCTTTATTCCAAAAGCTGATATGGAAGCTAAGGGCTATGGTTATTTATTATCATCTGTGGAATAGGGTTAGTCCTAAAAATCTGATATAATAGAAGAAAGACTAGTATGAAAGGGCCATGCAAGGCCCTTTGTAAAGATAAGGAGATACCGTGTGTACTCATTGTTAATTGTAGAAGACGAATACCTTGTGCGCCAGGGTATTCGTTCTTTGGTTGATTTTAGCCAGTTCAAGATTGAGCGGGTCAACGAAGCAGAAAATGGCCAGTTAGCTTGGGACTTGTTTCAGAAAGAGCCTTATGATATTGTTTTGACGGATATCAATATGCCCAAATTAAATGGGATTCAACTAGCGGAACTCATTAAACAGGAATCCCCCCAAACCCATCTGGTATTTTTGACGGGCTACGATGATTTTAACTATGCCTTATCTGCTTTGAAGTTAGGGGCAGATGATTACTTGCTCAAACCCTTTTCCAAGGCAGATGTAGAAGACATGTTAGGAAAGCTCCAGCAAAAATTAGACCTTTCCAAGAAAACAGAAACCATTCAGGAATTGGTTGAACAATCTCCAAAAGAGGTATCTGAGCTAGCTATGGCCATTCAAGGCCAACTAGCCGATTCTAGCTTGACCTTAAAAAGCCTAGCCCATCAGCTTGGTTTTAGTCCGAATTACCTTAGTGTGCTCATTAAAAAAGAGTTAGGCTTGCCCTTCCAAGATTATTTGGTGCAAGAGCGGTTGAAAAAAGCGAAGCTCCTCTTGTTAACTAGCGACCTGAAAATCTATGAAATTGCGGAGCAAGTGGGCTTTGAGGACATGAATTATTTTTCACAGCGTTTTAAGCAGCTTGTTGGAATGACGCCAAGTCAATATAAAAAAGGAGGACGGGCATGAGGCGTTACCCTCTACTGGTTCAGTTGATTTCGTATGTCTTTGTCATGGTGCTTGCCCTTATTACCACACTGGGCTTACTCTATTACCAGACCAGTTCTCGTAATATCAGGCAGTTAATTGAACGTGATACCCGGCAGAGCATTCGGCAAAGTTCCCAATTCATTGACGCTTACATCAAGCCTCTCAAAGAAACAACTTCGGTGCTGGCGAAAAATTCGGAAATTCAAGACTTTGCTAGTCAAATTCATCAAGAAGACGACAAGCAGGTTCTTCAGCTCATGGAGATGGTACTTGCGACCAATTCCGATTTACAAGCAGCTGTTCTGGTGACTAAGGATGGTCGAACGGTGTCTACCAACCCTCAGTTGACCATGAAAACCTCCAGTGACATGATGGCAGAAACCTGGTATAAAGCAGCCATAGACCGTCAGGCCATGCCAGTCTTGACCCCAGCTCGGCAATTATCTCTTTCCTCTAAAAAGGAGTGGGTGGTTTCTGTGACCCAAGAGGTAGTAGATAGGGCTGGGCATAATTTAGGTGTGCTAAGACTTGATATTGCTTATCCGACCATTAAAGCGTCTTTAGACCAGCTTCAGCTAGGCCGCCAAGGCTTTGCCTTTATTGTGAATGATAAGCATGAATTTGTTTACCATCCCAAAAAGAGTGTTTACAGCTCTTCTCGAGAAATGGCTGCCATGAAACCTTATTTGGCTATTAAAAATGGCTACGCCAAGGATAAATCATCCTTTGTTTATCAAAGGGTCATTCCCAACAGTCAATGGACTTTGATTGGTGTTGCTTCCTTGGACCAATTGCACCGAGTACAACGTCAGATTTTTTGGTCCTTCCTTGGGATGGGACTTCTAGCCTGTCTTATCTGTGGCCTTACGACTATTTTAGTCTTACGTAAATGGATTCGTCCCATTCAACAATTGCAGCAGGTGATTCTGGCTATTCAAAAAGGGAACCGTCAGTTGCGTGCCCAAGAAACGGGTTCGCCGGAATTGACAGACCTTGCCCATCAGTTTAATGCGCTCTTAGATCAAATTGATAGCTTGATGGTTGCCGTTGCGGATAAGGAAAAGGCGATTGGGCAGTACAGGTTACAAGCCTTGGCTAGTCAGATTAACCCGCATTTTCTCTATAACACCTTGGACACTATTATTTGGATGGCAGAATTTAATGACAGCAAGCGCGTTGTAGAAGTGACCAAGTCTCTAGCTAAGTATTTTCGTTTGGCCCTTAATCAGGGGAATGACTATATTCGTTTAGCAGATGAACTGGATCACGTTAGCCAATACCTCTTTATTCAAAAACAGCGTTACGGAGACAAGTTAACTTATGACGTTCAAGGCTTAGATGCCTATGCTGATTTTGTTATTCCTAAACTCATCTTACAACCCTTGGTGGAAAACGCCATCTACCACGGAATTAAAGAAGTGGACCGCAAGGGCATGATCAAGGTTACGGTATCTGAGACAGCTCAACATCTGATTTTGACCGTCTGGGATAATGGTAAAGGAATAGAAGCATCTGCTTTAACCAATAGTCAAAGTTTACTGACTAGAGGAGGAGTAGGTCTTAAAAACGTCGACCAACGATTGAAGCTCCAATATGGAGAGGCTTATCAGATGATCATTCAAAGTCAGTCAGACCAGTTCACTGAAATACAATTAAGCCTTCCTAAAAGGCATGAGTTAATGGCAGACGACACACAGGAAAACGAGTAAGGTTACAGGAAGTGCATGTCAGCCATTTCCCTAAGTTAGGGGATTGGAGATAGGAACCTTAGAAAGGATATCATGAGTTTAGCAACTGACTATTTTAGCCGACAGACCCCCATAGTTGAAAAGCTAATGGCTTACGGTTTTGAAAAACGAGATAATGGTTATTTCTATAACGAACGGTTTATGGAAGAAGAATTTGAGGCGCAGCTTAGGATTGATAAAGCTGGCAATATCTGGGACAGGGTTATTGATTGTGACTTGGAGGAGGATTATTTGCCTTTACAACAGGCAGCCTGGCAAGGAACCTATAGTGGGCAGGTTAGAGCGGCCTATTTGGAACTTTTAGAGCGCTTATCAGTAGCCTGTTTTGAAGCCACTCCTTTTCAGTCAATGCAAGCTAATAGACTTGCTAAGCATATCACCAAAGAATGGTCTGACCCAATGGACTATCCTTTTGAGAAGCACCCATACCTTGCAACCTATCGGGTAGGGGGCAAATGGTATGCCATGATTTTTTCTCTCTTGGCTGATAAATTGGACCAGATACCAGAGAGATTAGTAGGACAGACATGTGAAGTGATGACTGTCAAAGTTAATCCCAAGGATTTACATCAGTTACTGCAGCAAGAGGGCATTTACCCTGCCTACCATATGTCAAAAAACAATTGGGTTAGTGTTGTCTTGGATGATAAAGTAACAGATGATCAGCTTTGGGGGTTAGTCATTCAAAGTCGTCAACTAGTCAATCCCAACGGTCTTTCTAATCCTAATGGTCCTGATTATTGGGTCATTCCAGCTAATTTGAAATACTATGATATTGATGCAGAATTTGCAGCTAATGATGTGATTTTATGGACTCAAAAAGCTGGTATTGCCGTGGGAGACTACGTGCTGATTTATATGACGGCTCCAGTCAAATCCATTCGCTATGCCTGCCAAGTCCTCGAAACCAATATACCTAACCAAGGCTATCGTAAAAATCCTAACATTGACAAACTCATGCGTCTCCGAAAATGCCAACAGTACGAGGATGGTCTCTTGTCCTTTGACCTTATGAAAGAACATGGCGTAGCTGCCGTGAGAGGGCCAAGACGTTTAAGCCCTCAATTAATTGCATTTTTAAAGGAAAAAGAGTATCTTAAAGGAAACAACTAAGGGGACTAAAGGAGAATAAGAGATGGTTCAATTTGTAGCAGATCAAAGTTTTTGGGAACTTTTTCCAGATGCCAAACTAGGTGTCGTCTTATTAAAGGATGTTCAGAATCAAGGGGAGTCACCAGAAGATGTCAAACAGCTATTAGCAGACAGCCATGAGTTGGCAAAAGCTTATTTAACAGCAGACAATTTTAGTGATAATCAGGTGGTTCAAGTTTACCGCAAGGCCTATCAACAATTTAAAACCAAAAAGGGGGCCCGCTCTAGCATCGAAGCCCTTCTCAAGCGGGTGGCAAATGGTCAAACCATTCCGTCTATCAACCCGCTAGTGGATATTTATAATGCGGCTAGTCTACGTTTTGGTTTACCTGTTGGAGCCGAAGATAGTGACAGTTTTGTTGGAGATTTACGTCTGACGGTAACAGATGGTGGTGACGACTTTTACTTGATTGGGGATGCTGACAACAACCCAACCTTACCGAATGAACTGTGTTATAAGGATGATATTGGAGCGGTTTGCCGTTGCCTTAACTGGCGAGATGGTGAACGCACCATGGTGACAGAACACACTAAAAATGCTTTTTTGATTATCGAAGCCCTTGATCAAGAAGGCCAGAATAGGTTACAACATGCTCTTGACTTCATTGAAGGCAGCGCTAAAATGTACCTTCATGCAATCACTTCTTTGCATGTGTTGGATAAAGATAATCCACACGTGCCACTTTTTACAGAAAACTAGATTAGTATGATGAGTTTTGTAAAATAGAAGGTTAACAAAAAAGCGAGTAAACGAATGTCCTGACATTTAGGTTTTCGTTTACTCGCTTTTTGATGAGATCTTGCTGCCCTAGTAAAAGGTGAGGACTAGATCGTATATCACATAGAGGTTTTCTGTGAAGTTTTATTTGTTACTAAAGAAGAAAGGTGGCGTGTAGTGACTGAGGGTTTCGTAACAAGCCTTAGCTTGCTCATTGTCCTCGCAAACGATCAAACAAGTATCATCCCCGCAAACCGTTGCTACAATTTCTGGAATTTGCATGGCATCTAAGATGGATCCAAAAGATTGAGCCAGTCCTGGTAGGGTCTTTAAAATGATTTGGTTTTGAACCACCTTTAACATGACCAAGGCATCTTCCATGTAAAAACGAAGCCGATGTTCCCAGCGGGTTTGTGAAATGGCTAGCGCTTCATAGTGTGTATCGTTACCAGAAGTCACTTTAACCAGATTCAATTCCTTCATGTCACGAGATAGGGTTGCCTGTGTAATGGTAATGCCATTTTTACGCAATCGCTCCTGCAATTCCTGCTGAGTATGTATGGTTGTTTCGGAGATGAGGGAACGTATCAGTTGATGACGTGTCTCTTTCTTATTCATTTTTATAATCTTCCTTTAACGTAATTGATAACAATCCGAGTATAGCAAAAAGAGGAGAAGGTGTAAAGTTTTTGATGAACCGCTTACAAAATATGGGGTTTTATGATAAAATGAAGGTAACGTTTAGAAAAGGAGGCTTATGTGATTCGAAGAGAAGATTATCAATACCTTAGAAAATTAAATGATTTTCGTCACTTTTCTATTGAACAATTTGACAAAATTGTGGGTCAAATGGAATTCCGAAAAGCTAAAAAGGACCATATCCTTTTTTTTGAAGGCGATAAGAGAGACAAGCTTTTTCTAGTGACCTCTGGTTATTTCAAGGTGGAGCAGTCCGATCAATCAGGAACTTTCATGTATACGGATTTCATCAGACATGGCACCATTTTTCCTTACGGTGGCCTCTTTACAGATGATTATTACCATTTTTCAGTGGTAGCCATGACAGATGTGACCTATTTTTACCTGCCTACGGACTTATTTGAAGAATACTCGCTTCAAAATCGCCAACAAATGAAACATCTTTATAGTAAGATGTCTAAGCTGCTCGAGTTACATGAGTTGAGGGTCCGAAACTTGATTACATCAAGCGCCAGTTCTCGTGTGATTCAATCTTTGGCTATTTTGCTGGTAGAAATGGGCAAGGATAGTGATACCTTACCATTTCAGTTGACCACAACAGACATTGCCCAGATGAGTGGGACCACAAGAGAAACAGTCAGCCATGTGTTGAGAGATTTAAAAAAAGACAAATTAATCACCATTAAAGGGAAATACTTGACCTATTTGGACAAAGCTTACTTTTTACAATATACAAAATGACCAAATCGTCAGAAAAACACTTTTTTAAAAGTTTTTTCTGACTTTTTTTAATTTATAACTATAAATTTTTACACTAAAATGTAAAAAACATACAAGTAAACGAATACAAATTTATAAAGATAAATTTTTAGACAAAAAAGTGTAAGCGATTACACAAAGTGAACGTGAGAAATATCCTATTTTTATCTCAGGTATAAAGTACACTAGGGATGTAAGCAAGAGTTAAGAATCTTGACGGTGAATTCACAAAAAAACCATTTAGAAAGAGGTAATTATTATGACTGCTCAAACACCAATTCATGTGTATTCTGAAATTGGAAAATTAAAAAAAGTCTTGCTCCACAGACCTGGTAAGGAAATTGAAAATCTTATGCCAGACTACTTGGAACGCTTGTTGTTTGATGACATTCCATTCTTAGAGGATGCCCAAAAAGAACATGATGCTTTTGCCCAAGCTTTACGTGACGAAGGCATTGAAGTCTTGTACCTTGAAACCTTAGCTGCAGAATCTCTTGTCACTCCAGAAATTCGCGAAGCTTTCATCGATGAATACCTAAGCGAAGCTAACATTCGTGGAAGAGCTACTAAAAAAGCTATTCGTGAATTGTTGATGGCTATCGAAGACAATCAAGAATTAATTGAAAAAACCATGGCAGGGGTTCAAAAATCTGAACTTCCAGAGATCCCAGCATCTGAAAAAGGCTTGACTGACTTGGTTGAATCCAGTTACCCATTTGCGATCGATCCAATGCCAAATCTTTATTTCACACGGGACCCATTCGCAACTATCGGTACAGGTGTTTCTCTCAATCACATGTTCTCAGAAACACGTAACCGTGAAACCCTTTATGGTAAATACATTTTCACTCATCACCCAATCTATGGTGGTGGCAAAGTGCCTATGGTTTATGACCGTAATGAAACCACTCGCATTGAAGGTGGGGACGAACTTGTTCTTTCAAAAGATGTGCTTGCGGTTGGTATTTCTCAACGTACAGATGCTGCTTCTATTGAAAAATTGTTGGTTAACATCTTTAAACAAAACCTTGGCTTCAAGAAAGTATTGGCCTTTGAATTTGCAAATAACCGTAAATTCATGCACTTAGATACTGTCTTTACCATGGTTGACTATGACAAATTTACCATTCACCCAGAAATTGAAGGCGACCTTCGTGTTTACTCTGTCACTTACGACAATGAAGAACTTCATATCGTTGAAGAAAAAGGTGATTTAGCAGAACTTCTTGCTGCTAACCTTGGTGTTGAAAAAGTTGACCTTATCCGTTGTGGTGGTGACAACTTAGTAGCAGCAGGTCGTGAACAATGGAACGATGGTTCTAATACCCTTACGATTGCCCCAGGTGTGGTTGTGGTTTATAACCGTAACACCATTACCAATGCCATTCTTGAATCCAAAGGCTTGAAGTTGATCAAGATTCACGGAAGTGAATTGGTTCGCGGTCGTGGTGGACCTCGTTGTATGTCAATGCCATTTGAACGTGAAGATATTTAGTAAGTTATGGTAAAGGTGATTGTAGGTCAGGAGCCTTTTCAAAGGGCAGCTAGTCTGTATCTTCGCTTCTGTGTCTTTGTCCTTGAACGAAACATTGCCATGGCAGATGAATTTGATGCCAATGATGAAAAAGGGACGGTTTATGCAGTTGTTTATGATGATGACCAGCCCGTTTCAACAGGACGATTTTTAGCTGAAACGAAAACAGAAGCACGATTAACACGAATTGCAACCTTAGCAGACTATCGTGGGCAGGGTTATGGTGCTAAAGTCATTGAAGCGCTCGAAACTTATGCCAGACAGGAAGGCTTTCGCCAACTAACCATTCACAGCGAATTGACAGCACAAACCTTTTATGAAAGCTTAGGTTATCAGGCCTATGGTCCCAAGTATTTAGAAGATGGTGAGTATTGTCAATCCCTTGTTAAAACCATTGCTTAATGGGAGAAGAATATGGACATAGCAATGCTAGTTGCGATTGTTGGTGGTCTATTAGGCTGCTATCTCTATCTCACAAAAAATAATGAACCCAAAGATTAAGTTAATACTCGAAGGAGACAATAGATGACACAAGTATTTCAAGGACGTAGCTTCCTAGCAGAAAAAGATTTTACACGCGCTGAATTAGAATATCTTATTGATTTTTCAGCTCATTTGAAAGATTTGAAAAAACGTGGTGTGCCTCATCACTACTTAGAAGGTAAAAACATTGCCCTCTTGTTTGAAAAAACATCAACTCGTACGCGTGCAGCTTTTACAACAGCAGCCATTGACCTAGGTGCTCACCCAGAATACCTTGGTGCCAATGACATCCAACTTGGTAAAAAAGAATCAACTGAAGATACTGCCAAAGTATTGGGTCGTATGTTTGATGGGATTGAATTCCGTGGCTTTAGCCAACGCATGGTTGAAGAATTGGCAGAATTCTCAGGTGTGCCAGTTTGGAATGGTTTGACTGATGAATGGCACCCAACCCAAATGCTTGCTGACTATTTAACAGTGAAAGAAAACTTTGGCAAACTTGAAGGCCTTACCCTTGTTTACTGTGGTGATGGACGTAATAACGTTGCTAATTCCCTTCTTGTGACTGGTGCTATTCTTGGTGTTAACGTTCATATCTTCTCACCAAAAGAACTCTTCCCAGAAGATGACATCGTAACATTGGCTGAAGGCTATGCTAAAGAAAGCGGCGCTCGAATCCTCATCACGGAAGATGTTGACGAAGCTGTTAAAGGCGCAGACGTGCTTTACACAGATGTTTGGGTATCAATGGGTGAAGAAGACAAATTCAAAGAACGTGTTGAATTGCTTCAACCATATCAAGTCAACATGGACCTTGTTAAAAAAGCAGGAAATGACAAGCTTATCTTCTTGCACTGCTTGCCAGCTTTCCATGACACCAACACCGTTTATGGTAAAGATGTTGCTGAAAAATTCGGCGTGAAAGAAATGGAAGTCACTGACGAAGTCTTCCGTAGCAAATACGCTCGTCATTTTGACCAAGCTGAAAACCGTATGCACACTATTAAAGCGGTTATGGCAGCAACCCTTGGTAACCTCTTTATTCCAAAAGTGTAATAAGGACTGGTACTCCTTAACTCATTTTACATATCAATGTGACCCCTTTAATTTAACAATTTAACTACTTAAAAAACGTACTTTAACTACATGACAAGTCGTTCTGGTTCTCGTGTCCTTGACCGGAACTGGGACGGCTTATTTTTATGAAAAGGTAAGAGGTAATCATTATGACAGAAGAAAAAAAACGGGGTTTTAGAATCCCTTCTTCTTACACCGTTCTTTTTATCATTATTGCCATTATGGCAGTATTAACCTGGTTTATTCCAGCTGGTGCCTATGAAACTGCCAAAGATGGTGGCGTTATTTCAGGCACTTACAAAACTGTGGCATCCAATCCTCAAGGTTTCTTTGACATCTTGATGGCGCCTGTCCGAGGCATGTTGGGTGTTGAAGGTACTGATGGAGCTATTCAAGTGTCTTTCTTTATCTTAATGGTTGGTGGCTTTTTAGGAGTTGTCAATAAAACAGGTGCCCTTGATACAGGAATCGCATCTGTTGTTCGTAAAAACAAAGGCAGAGAAAAAATGCTGATTGCCATTTTGATTCCTTTGTTTGCCTTAGGTGGTTCTACCTATGGTATGGGTGAAGAAACCATGGCTTTCTACCCACTTTTGATTCCAGTAATGATTGCTGTTGGCTTTGACAGTATTGTTGCTGTGGCTATTATTCTGATTGGTTCTCAAATTGGGTGTTTGGCTTCAACAATTAACCCATTTGCAACTGGTGTAGCAGCTGATGCTGCTGGTATCAGCATCGCAGACGGGATGATTTGGCGGATTATTCAATGGTTTGTCCTTGTCGGCATGTCCATTTGGTTCGTTTACAATTACGCTAGTAAGATTGAAAAAGATCCAAGCAAATCGTTGGTTGCAGACAAGGCAGAAGAGCATAAGGAATTTTTCCAATTGCAAAATTCTGGTGAAGAGTTAAGCAAACGCCAACGAAACGTTTTGACCATTTTTACCTTGACTTTTGTCATTATGATTCTTAGTTTGATTCCGTGGGAAGATTTTGGCATCAAGCTATTTACTAATATTAATACTTGGTTAACCACTATGCCTATTTTAGGTGGCGCTATTGGGAAAACCATGGGAGCATTTGGGACATGGTACTTCCCAGAAATTACTATGCTCTTTATCATGATGGGGGTATTGGTTGCTATCGTTTATCGTATGAGTGAAGATGATTTCCTTAGTTCCTTCTTGACTGGTGCAGGTGAATTCTTGGGCGTAGCCATGATCTGTGCAATTGCGCGTGGTATTCAAGTTATCATGAACGGCGGTATGATTACAGCCACTATTCTTCACTGGGGTGAAACTGGACTCTCAGGATTGTCTTCTCAAGTCTTTATTATCCTTGCCTATATTTTCTATCTCCCAATGTCCTTCTTGATTCCATCAACATCTGGGCTTGCTGGGGCAACAATGGGTATTATGGCACCGCTTGGTCAGTTCTCAAATGTTCCTGCCCACCTTGTTATTACAGCCTTCCAGTCAGCTTCTGGTATTTTGAACATGATCTCTCCAACTTCAGCAATCGTTATGGGAGCTCTTGCGCTTGGTCGCGTTGACCTTGGTACTTGGTGGAAATTCATCGGTAAATTTATTGTAATGGTAATGCTTGTGAGCGTGCTATTACTTGTAGTCGCAACATTCTTTTAACAGATAGGAGGTTCCTATGGAATCCTATATCAACCCCCAACATCAAGAGGCCTGTGTGGCTGCCATTAAACAGATTGTTTCCTACCCTTCTGTTCTTAATGAAGGGGAAAATGGCACACCTTTTGGACAGGCCATTCAAGACGTTCTTGAAGCCACTTTAAACTTATGTCAAGGACTTGGCTTCCATACTTATATCGATCCTAAGGGTTATTATGGTTATGCTGAGTTAGGTAATCAAAAAGAGGTCTTGGCTATTCTGTGCCACTTAGATGTTGTTCCAGAAGGGGACCGTCAGTTATGGCAGACAGATCCATTTGACTGTGTCGAAGCCGATGGTTGTTTGTTTGGGCGCGGTACTCAAGACGACAAAGGGCCTAGCATGATGGCACTTTTTGCCACCAAAGCCTTGACAGATGCAGGTGTAACCTTTAATAAACGCATTCGCTTTATTTTCGGGACAGACGAAGAAACCTTGTGGCGGTGCATGAATCGCTACAATGAGCTAGAAGAAAAAGCCACCTTTGGGTTTGCTCCTGACTCAAGTTTTCCATTAACCTATGCCGAAAAAGGCCTCCTTCAGGCAAAACTAGTGGGGAAAGGTTCTGATAAACTGTCACTTGAAATTGGACAAGCCTACAATGTTGTTCCTGCAAGAGCCTCTTATCAAGGTGATAAGCTGGAGGCATTACAAAAAGAACTAGATAAGCTTGGCTTTGAGTACGTCGTCAAAGAGGACAGCTTAACGGTGTATGGTCTCGCTCAGCATGCTAAAGATGCTCCGGATGGGATCAATGCCCTCATCAGACTTGCCAAAGCCTTAGTCGTCCTTGAACCCAATGAAACCCTTGATTTTCTTGCCAATGTCGTTGATGAAGATGGCAGAGCAATCAATATTTTTGGACCAGTCGAAGATGAACCTTCAGGCAAATTGAGTTTTAACGCCGCAGGGCTTACCTTAACCAAAGATAGGGCAGAAATTCGCCTAGACATTCGGATTCCAGTTCTGGCGGATAAGGAAAAATTGGTCCAACAATTAAGCCAAAAAGCGCAAGAATATGGTCTAACCTACCAAGAATTTGATTATTTGGCACCTTTATATGTGCCATTAGAGAGTGAATTGGTAACGACCCTATTAACAGTCTATCGAGAAAAAACCGGTGATCAAAGCCCTGCCCAATCATCAGGAGGGGCAACCTTTGCCAGAACAATGGACAATTGTGTTGCCTTTGGTGCCCTTTTCCCTGATGCTGTTCAAACGGAACACCAAGAAAATGAACACATCGTTTTAGCGGATGCTTACCGCGCTATGGATATTTATGCGGAAGCTATTTACCGACTAACGCGATAACAATACATGAGGAGTAAGTTTGAAAAAAATAAAAGCTAATTGATTTATTGTTTATGCTGATTTTGGGCGCACTAAAAAGAGGTATTGAAACCTGATTTTTGAGATTAAGCGACATTGAATCCGTGCTGTTGTGCAAAACGAA
>NZ_JBWKAI010000032.1:0-20417 GCF_056500955.1 Streptococcus sp. F2 | reverse complement strand
CAATTATCAATAGCAATAATAAAATCAATCATCGTAGTCACCTCATCTATAGTGTACTACTTTGATTGATTTTGTCATTATGAATCTAGTTTTCTGAAAACAAAAGTTTCTTCATGCGTTTGGCGTGAGAAAAATAGGGTAAAACATGAAAAAATATTCAAAAAAGTGAGTAAAAATAAGGTGAAAAGTTTGGCTTAGGTTTTGTCATCTCTCTAAAATATGGTAAAATGAGGGCAGAAAGAGGATGTTGCCATGAAAAAAATTCTGATGATGTTTGTGCTTTGCTTCAGTTTTTTAGGGATGCGAGTAACAGCAGCTGATGTAGACTATAGCATCACCAACTATGAAGGGCTGTTAGCCTTATCAAAGGAAAATACGGCTCGGTTTGAGCAGAAAGTTACCTATCAATTTGATACTTCTTATAACGGCCAGTATATTTCGCTGGGCCGGGCAGGTAATTTGCCAGATGGCTTTGCTATTGACCAAAATCCTAAAGTTGAGGTATATCACAATGGTCAACAAGTACCCGTTAACCAAGAGTTTAGTGACCTTGGAGATGGCTACCGTTTAAAACTTTATAATGCTGGTCAAGCTGGAGATAAGGTTGACGTCAAGGTTATCTGGCAACTGCATCACCTCTTAACAGCTTATCAGGATGTGGCAGAACTAAATTGGACACCGATTAGCGACTGGGACAAAACATTAGAAAAGGTGAGTGTGACCGTCACGACCCCAGCTGATATTCAGGATTCTGGTCTCTGGGCTCACAGAGGATATTACCAAAAGGATCCTCAAGTGTTTAAAAAAGGTAATGGTGGATACCAGATTAATGCCCAAAATGTTTCGGGGCGATTGGAATTACATGCTTATTGGGATAGAAAAGCATTGTTGGGAGCAAAACCAGTTGATGTTGTAACGAGTAAAAAGAATAAAATTATAGCGTTGGAAACTAAGATTTCTAGACGAAGGGCTTTGTTACAGCTGCTATTTAGCAAGGTCATTCCTCTGGTGGAGATAGGTTTTCTTCTTTGGCAGTTAATACAGTTTACAAGATTAAAGAAACAGTTCAATCGTTATCATTTGGCCAACCATACAGATCACAGTTACGAAGTCCCTGAAGATCTTTCCCCCCTTGTTCTAACGCAGCATTTGTACAAGCAGAGTTTTACAGATTTATCACCTACAACACCAGAAGCTCAGAGGTTCTGGGGACCTAAAGGGGTGACCTTTGAAGCGCTTGTTCAAGCTACCTTGTTGGATCTAATTGATCGAAAAGTATTACTCTTATCAAAAGAAGAAGGGAAAGCCTATCTTGAAATCAGTCAGTTAGATCGGGTAACAGATGAGGAAGCTTCCTTCTTAGAAATGGCCTTTGGAAATAATGTGACATTACCAGTGGATCAATTGTTTAGCCAATACCATTATGATGCTGATACCATTAAACAGTTAAAGAAAACATACAAGGGTAAAAAGCTAGAGCAAGAAGTTCGTCAATCGTCTGAGCAGGTGATTAAGGCGATGAAAAAAGCGTCGGCTGCTATTACAAGCAGTGTCCTAGAGACCATCAAGAAGTTAGGCTTATCAGATAGTTATCGTCAAATGACCTCATCAGAGAAACGAAAAAGTTATAGTGTGCAGGGGTTAGGCTGCTTGTTAGTTGTTCTGAATAGTAGTTTATTGATCTATCTGATTATGAAAGGAAGTGGGTTGGCCCTTATTTACCTTGCTTTACTTGGGTTGACCACGTGTCTCAGCTTTTACATTAACCTGCAATTAAGTCCATACCGTAAACTGGGCATTGAAACGCCCGAGGGAGCTGTTCGCTTGCACCAATGGCAGAGCTTTAAAAACATGATGCGAGACATTAATAAATTTGATGATGTGCCCATTGATGGTCTTGTGGTTTGGAATCGTATCTTGGTCTATGCGACCTTATTTGGTTATGCTAAGCAAATTGAACGCTATTTGAAGGTTCATCGCATTGCCTTACCTGAAGTTTACCAAGCCGTTCGACCAGGTGAGTTGTCAACGATAATGTATGCCACAACACCAGCCTTTGTGTCTAGTCTGTCTTCAGCTACTACTTCTTCAAATTTTTCGGTTTCTTCAGGAAGTGGTGTAAGCGGAGGCGGTGGCTTCTCTGGCGGAGGCGGCGGAGGCGGAGGAGGTGCCTTCTAAAAAAGTCGCTTGGCCTCAGTCTCAGTTTAGAAAATCACGATAAGAGTTGTTAATAAGGAGAAAACATGTTAATAATCGAATTGCTAAAAGCCATTTTCTTTGGCATCATTGAGGGGATTACCGAATGGCTCCCTGTTTCTAGCACAGGGCATCTCATTTTAGTTCAGGAATTTATCCGACTAAATCAGGATAAGGCTTTTATAGAAATGTTTAATATCGTTATTCAATTAGGGGCGATTATCGCTGTTATGTTGATTTATTTTGAACGTCTCAATCCCTTTCAACCTGGGAAAACGGCAAGAGAAGTACAGCTTACCTGGCAATTGTGGTTAAAAGTGGTGATTGCTTGTATTCCTTCTATTTTAATAGCGGTTCCTCTTGATAATTGGTTTGAAGCACATTTTTATTTTATGGTTCCGATTGCCATAGCTTTAATCGTCTACGGGATTGCCTTTATCTGGATTGAAAAACGAAATGCTCAACAAGAACCTGCCGTCACTGACTTAGCTAGAATGTCTTACAAAACAGCTTTCTTCATTGGGTGTTTTCAAGTGTTGAGCATTGTACCTGGTACTAGTCGATCAGGGGCTACAATCTTAGGAGCTATTATTTTAGGAACTAGTCGTACAGTAGCCGCTGACTTTACTTTCTTTTTAGCGATTCCGACGATGTTTGGCTACAGTGGGTTAAAAGCTGTTAAATTTTTCCTTGATGGCCATCACCTTGATTTTGCACAAGTCCTTATTCTTTTAGTGGCTAGCTTGACCGCTTTTGTGGTTAGTTTATTGGCGATTAGGTTCTTGACAGATTATGTTAAGAAACACGATTTCACCATTTTTGGGAAATACCGTATTGTGTTGGGAAGTCTTTTGTTGATTTATAGTTTTTTTAAATTTGTTTTTTAACAGTAAGATTCTTTTTAAATGTGACAACAGACCTACTAGGTTTGTTGTTTTTTACTACTCTTTGAGGAGGGAAGCTAGTCATAAATTGCGAAAACATTGCATTTCTAGTATAATGAAATGACTACGCGTGCGAGGTATTGATAATGGAAATGAAACAAATTAGCGAGACAACGCTAAAAATAACAATTAGTATGGATGATTTAGAAGAAAGAGGGATGGAATTAAAAGATTTCCTCATTCCTCAAGAAAAAACGGAAGAGTTCTTTTACTCTGTTATGGATGAGTTGGATCTACCAGACAATTTCAAAGATAGTGGCATGCTTAGCTTTCGTGTGACCCCTAGAAAAGACCGTTTGGATGTCTTTGTAACCAAGTCTGAACTCAATAAGGACCTTAATCTGGAAGATTTAGCTGACTTGGGAGATATCTCTCAAATGACTCCTGAAGACTTTTTCAAGAGCTTAGAACAATCTATGCGAGAAAAAGGGGATGTTAATGCCCATGAGAAACTGGAAAAAATTGAAGAAATGATGGAAGATGTTGTCGAAGCCACTCTAGCTAGTCAAACGGAAGAGACCGCTGAGGAAGTGGGTCAAGAACCAGAGCCGTTAGATTACGTGCATTATGTTTTGGATTTTGCAACACTTTCAGAAGCCGTCGCTTTTTCTCAGACAATTGATTTTCCTGTTGAAGCTTCAGAATTGTACAAAGGTGACAGCCGTTATCATATGACGATTTTATTAGATGTTCAGCAGCAACCATCTTATTTTGCCAATGTGATGTATGCAAGACTGATTGAGCATGCTAGTCCTGGAACAAAAACAAGAGCTTACTTACAAGAGCATGGGGTACAATTGATTCTGGATGGGGCTGTTGAGCAATTACGAAAGATTGAGTTGGGATAAGGTATCATGTTTTCTTTTACAATAGATTATGTCCTCGTGCTAATTGGTGCTTTACTGATTTCCTTAGTGTTAACTCCTATTGTTCGCTTCCTAGCTTTTCGGGTAGGCGCTGTGGACAACCCTAATGCTAGAAGAGTTAATAAGGTGCCCATGCCTACAAGTGGGGGACTTGCCATTTTTACTTCTTTCATGGTTGCCAGTCTCATATTTATGCCATTGGCTTCCAAAGGCGTCTTATTTGGAGGTCAGAGCTATTTTGCTTATATTCTGCCTGTTGTGATAGGAGCTCTGGTGATTACTCTGACAGGTTTTTTAGATGACTTGTATGAGTTAAGTCCTAAACTAAAAATGTTGGGAATTGTTGCAGGAGCTATTATTATCTGGGCTTTTACTGACTTTAAATTTGACAGCTTTAAAATCCCGTTTGGAGGCCCGCTCCTAGCATTTGGACCTTTCTTGACTTTCTTTTTGACAGTCTTGTGGATTATTTCAATTACCAATGCGATTAATCTGATTGATGGTTTGGATGGTTTGGTTAGCGGGGTCTCCATTATTAGCTTGGTGACGATGGCTATTGTGTCCTATTTCTTTTTACCTCAGACTGACTTCTTTTTAACCCTTACTATTTTGGTATTAATTGCTTCTATTTCAGGGTTCTTTCCCTATAATTACCATCCAGCGATTATTTATTTAGGCGATACAGGAGCTCTTTTTATCGGTTTTATGATAGGGGTCTTGTCTCTTCAGGGATTAAAAAATTCAACGGCAGTTGCTGTTGTGACACCTGTAATTATCCTTGGTGTACCAATTATGGATACTATTGTCGCCATTATTCGTCGTAGTTTATCTGGGAAAAAATTCTATGAACCTGATAAGATGCACCTTCACCATCGCCTGCTGTCTATGGGCTTTACTCATCGTGGAGCGGTTTTGGTTGTCTACGGCATCGCCATGCTTTTTTCATTGATTTCCCTGCTATTAAATGTATCTAGCCGTATTGGGGGAATCTTATTGCTTTTGGGACTCTTATTTGGTTTAGAAGTCTTTATTGAAGGCTTAGAAATCTGGGGTGAAAAGCGAACTCCACTTTTTAATGTCTTAAAATTTATTGGGAATAGTGACTATCGTCAAGCCACCCTTCTCAAGTGCAAGGAAAAAAATGATTTGAAACGCTAAAAAGCCTCGTAGGGCTTTTTTTTGTTATAATAGACGTAATGGTTATTAAAGCGAGAGGTCATTATTCTATGCTGGAGATAG
This sequence comes from Streptococcus sp. F2, assembly GCF_056500955.1. Taxonomy (NCBI): domain Bacteria; kingdom Bacillati; phylum Bacillota; class Bacilli; order Lactobacillales; family Streptococcaceae; genus Streptococcus; species Streptococcus sp. F2. The sequence continues at coordinate 15,172 of NZ_JBWKAI010000032.1, read as the reverse complement.
CCCTAAATGACAGAAAAATAAGAGGTATATCATGTCAGTTCTTGAAATTAACAATTTACATGTTTCGATAGAAGATAAAGAGATTTTAAAAGGGGTTAATTTAACCCTTAAGACAGGTGAGATTGCTGCCATTATGGGACCTAATGGAACAGGGAAATCCACCCTTTCAGCCGCCATTATGGGAAATCCTAACTACGAAGTGACCGAAGGGGAAATCTTGTTAGACGGTGTCAATATTCTGGAGTTGGAAGTGGATGAGCGTGCTAGAATGGGACTTTTTCTCGCTATGCAATACCCATCAGAAATTCCAGGAATTACCAATGCTGAGTTTATGCGTGCAGCGATGAATGCTGGTAAAGCTGATGAAGATAAGATTTCCGTGCGAGATTTCATCACCAAACTTGATGATAAAATGGCTTTGTTAGGCATGAAAGAAGAGATGGCAGAGCGTTACCTCAATGAAGGTTTTTCTGGTGGGGAGAAAAAACGCAATGAGATTCTCCAACTGTTGATGTTGGAACCTAAATTTGCACTACTAGATGAAATTGATTCTGGTCTTGATATTGATGCCTTAAAAGTAGTCTCTAAAGGGGTTAATGAGATGCGTGGGAAAGACTTTGGAGCTATGATTATTACCCACTATCAACGTTTGTTGAATTACATTACCCCAGACCTAGTTCATGTGATGATGGACGGTCGTATTGTCTTATCTGGTGATGCTGCTTTGGCGACCCGTCTTGAAAAAGAAGGTTATGCGGGTATCGCGCAAGAATTAGGTATCGAGTACAAAGAAGAAAATTAAGGATTTCTCAGGACAACTTGATCTAGCTTTCTACTAAAGAGCTAGATGATGTCCTATACCCAGCTAATCCAGCTAATGTAAAAACCAGAGACAAAGGATTAAGAGATGACAAAAGAAAAACTAGTGGCTTTTTCGCAAGCCCACGCTGAACCTGCATGGTTGCAAGAACGGCGTTTAGAGGCACTGAAAGCCATGACAAATTTGGAATTACCAGCCATTGAAAGGGTTAAATTTCATCGTTGGAATCTAGGTGATGGAACCCTAACAGAAAATGACGAATTAGCCAATATACCAGATTTTATGGCTATTGGAGATAACCCGACTCTTGTTCAGGTAGGAACGCAAACTGTTTTGGAGCAGTTGCCAATGGAGTTGATCAATCAAGGGGTTGTATTTACCGATTTTTACACAGCGCTTGAAGAAATTCCAGAGGTGATTGCCGCTCATTTTGGACAAGCAGTCGCCTTTAATGAGGATAAATTAGCAGCTTACCACACCGCGTATTTTAATAGTGCAGCAATCCTCTATGTTCCAGATCACTTAGAAATCACAGCACCTATTGAAGCCATTTTCTTACAAGATAGTGACAGTGATGTTCCTTTTAATAAGCACGTTCTTGTGATTGCTGGGAAAGAGAGTAAGTTTACTTATTTAGAACGTTTTGAGTCAATAGGGAACGGAAGTCAAAAAGCCAGCGCTAATATTAGCGTGGAAGTTATCGCCCAGGCGGGTAGTCAAATCAAATTTTCAGCTATCGATCGCTTAGGGCCATCAGTGACTACTTACATTAGCCGCCGTGGACGTTTAGATAAGGATGCCAGCATTGATTGGGCCTTGTCTATCATGAATGAAGGCAATGTGGTAGCGGATTTTGACAGTGATTTAGTTGGTCAAGGTTCACAAGCAGACTTGAAAGTAGTTGCTGTCTCCAGTGGTCGACAAGTGCAAGGTATTGACACGCGTGTGACCAACTACGGCCAGCATACTATCGGTCATATTTTACAACATGGTGTAATTTTAGAACGTGGTACATTAACGTTTAACGGAATCGGTCATATCTTAAAAGGTGCTAAAGGAGCAGATGCTCAACAAGAAAGTCGGGTCTTGATGTTGTCAGATCAGGCACGATCAGATGCTAATCCAATCTTGTTAATCGATGAAAATGAAGTGACAGCAGGCCATGCAGCGTCTATCGGTCAGGTTGATCCAGAAGATATGTATTACCTAATGAGTCGTGGTCTGGATCAGGATACTGCGGAACGTTTAGTTATTCGAGGCTTCTTAGGAGCAGTCATTGCTGAAATTCCTATTCCGTCTGTCCGCCAAGAAATTATCAAGGGTTTAGATGGGAAATTACGTAACCGTTAAGCCCATTGTGAAAAAAGAAAGAGGTTAGAATTGCTAGATGCAAATCACATCAAACAAGACTTTAACATTCTAGACCAACTGGTTAACGACGAGCCTCTTATTTATTTGGATAATGCTGCCACCACACAGAAACCGACCGTTGTTCTAGAGGCTTTGCGTTCCTATTATGAAACAGATAATGCCAATGTTCACCGCGGGGTTCACACCTTAGCGGAACGTGCAACAAGTCAGTATGAGGCCAGTCGGCAACTTGTTGCAGATTTTATTAAGGCTAAGTCAAGCAAAGAAGTAATCTTCACTAGAGGCACAACAACCAGTCTCAACTGGGTGGCTCGCTTTGCTGAACAGGTTTTAACGGCAGGAGATGAGGTTTTGGTTTCAGTCATGGAACACCATGCCAATATTATTCCTTGGCAGCAAGTTTGTCAAAAAACAGGTGCTAAACTGGTTTATGCTTATTTAAAACACGGGCAGCTTGATATGACCGACTTGGCGCAGAAGTTAACCCCTAAAACAAAATTTGTTAGCCTAGCACATGTCTCAAATGTCCTAGGATGTGTTAATCCGATTAAGGAAATTGCAGAACTGGTCCATGCTAATGGTGCCTACTTGGTTGTGGATGGTGCTCAGTCAATCCCTCATATGCCAATTGACGTCCAAGAGCTGGATTGTGATTTCTTTGCTTTTTCAGCTCACAAAATGTACGGACCAACTGGCTTAGGTATTCTTTACGGCAAAGAAGAGCTTTTACATCAGATGGAGCCAATTGAATTTGGCGGCGAAATGATTGATTTTGTTTATGAGCAAAGTGCTACATGGAAAGGGTTGCCTTGGAAATTTGAAGCTGGCACTCCTCACATTGCAGGTGCAATTGGTCTAGCTGCAGCTGTCTCTTACTTACAAGACATTGGGATGACAGAAGTTCAGGCACATGAGGCAGACCTTGTCGCTTATATTTTACCTAAATTGCGCGCTATCGAAGGGCTCACGTTATATGGACCAGAACAACCTGAGAATAGGGCAGGCGTAATTGCTTTTAATTTAGATGGCTTACACCCGCATGATTTAGCAACAGCCTTGGATTATGAAGGTGTCGCGGTACGAGCTGGTCATCATTGTGCACAACCTTTACTGTCTTACCTAAATGTTTCAGCTACCGTGAGAGCTAGTTTCTCGCTTTATAATACCAGAGAAGATTGTGATCGCTTGGTTGATGCAATTCTAAAAGCAAAGGAGTTTTTCAATGGCACTCTCTAAATTGAACCATCTTTATATGGCTGTCGTAGCGGACCATTCTAAACACCCGCATCACTATGGCCAATTAGAAGGTGTGGAGGCTGTTCAACTGAATAATCCTACTTGTGGGGATGTGATTTCTTTAACGGTTACCTTTAACGGTGATAAGATTGAAGATATTGCTTTTGCAGGGAATGGGTGTACCATTTCAACGGCATCGTCAAGCATGATGACCGATGCTGTCATTGGTAAAAGTAAGTCTGAAGCTCTAGCTCTAGCTGATATCTTTTCAGAAATGGTTCAGGGGAAAGAAAATCCCTCTCAAAAAGAGTTAGGAGAAGCAGAATTATTGGCAGGAGTTGCGAAATTTCCACAGCGAATCAAATGTTCAACCCTAGCTTGGAATGCGCTCAAAGAAGCTATTCAGCGTAGTGATGCCGAAAAAATCACTGATAAAAATATAAAGGAAGAGAAAGATGTCTGATATAAATGAAAAAGTAGAACCGCAGCCAATTGATCTAGGGGACTACCAATTTGGATTTCACGATGATGTTGAGCCTATTTATTCCACAGGAAAAGGTTTGAGTGAAGCAGTTGTCCGTGAGCTATCAGCTGCTAAAAACGAACCCGAATGGATGTTGGAATTTCGCTTAAAATCACTAGAAACCTTTAATAAAATGCCAATGCAAACATGGGGAGCAGATTTGTCAGATATTAATTTTGATGACATTATTTACTACCAAAAAGCATCTGATAAACCAGCTCGCTCATGGGATGATGTTCCTGATAAAATCAAAGAAACGTTCGAACGTATTGGTATTCCAGAAGCAGAACGTGCCTATCTTGCAGGAGCATCTGCCCAATACGAATCTGAAGTGGTTTATCACAACATGAAGGATGAATTTGAGAAGTTGGGGATTATCTTCACAGATACGGATTCTGCCCTTAAAGAATACCCGGATTTGTTTAAACAATACTTTGCCAAACTGGTTCCACCAACAGATAACAAATTAGCCGCCCTCAACTCAGCCGTTTGGTCGGGAGGGACCTTTATTTACGTTCCTAAAGGGGTTAAAGTTGATATTCCTTTACAAACCTACTTCCGTATTAACAATGAAAACACAGGCCAGTTTGAACGAACCTTAATCATTGTTGATGAAGGGGCAAGTGTTCACTATGTCGAAGGCTGTACGGCGCCAACCTATTCTAGTAATAGTTTGCATGCGGCCATTGTGGAGATTTTTGCTCTTGATGGCGCTTATATGCGTTACACCACGATTCAAAACTGGTCAGACAATGTTTATAATCTTGTGACCAAACGCGCGCGTGCTCTGGCAGATGCCACGGTTGAATGGATTGATGGTAACCTAGGTGCCAAAACTACCATGAAATACCCATCTGTCTACCTTGATGGACCTGGAGCTCGTGGGACTATGCTATCAATTGCCTTTGCTAATGCCGGTCAGCATCAAGATACTGGGGCTAAGATGATTCATAACGCTCCGCATACATCTTCATCAATTGTGTCAAAATCAATTGCTAAAGGTGGAGGCAAAGTGGATTATCGTGGCCAGGTGACCTTTAATAAACAGTCCAAAAAATCAGTCTCTCATATTGAGTGTGACACGATTTTGATGGATGATATTTCCAAATCAGATACCATCCCATTCAATGAAATTCATAATTCACAAGTGGCCTTAGAGCACGAAGCTAAAGTGTCTAAGATTTCTGAAGAGCAACTGTATTATCTGATGAGTCGTGGCTTATCAGAAAGTGAAGCAACAGAGATGATCGTGATGGGATTCGTAGAACCCTTTACCAAAGAATTACCAATGGAATACGCAGTTGAGTTAAACCGTCTCATTTCTTATGAAATGGAAGGTTCAGTTGGTTAAATTTATTTTTCCCTATCCATTAGAGTTCCAAAACGTTTTGGATAGGTTTTCTTTCAATCGAAGTACTAACCCAGAGCGGTTAGTTTTTTAGTTAGTATTAAGAGAAGTATTCGACAAATTATGGCAAAAAAGCCTTTGTTTATTGGGGAAACAAAGGCTTTTGATATTAATTTTTATTGACGCCCCATTGTATAGGCGATCATAGCGAGTAAGAGGATAACAACCATAAAGATTCCTAAGCAAATGAGGAAGAAAGTGTGGTTGTGATTGATAAACTGTTCGACCTTTTCTAGAGTCGAATAGTTTTTAGCTGGTTTAGTCCGATGTTGTTTGGATAGATTCTCTTTCTTTTTTTGGGGTACTAATTTTTCCAATTTCTTTCGAGCGGCTTTAGTCAGAGATTTGCTGTCGCTAAAGGCTTTTTCAGTTAAAGCATTCACAAAAGGATGTCGATAAAATTCTCCATTTTGATCCGACCAGTCCCCTACACCCATAACAATGGTAACGAGCCGAGTATTACCTCGCTTAGCTGTTACCATAGCATTGAAAGCAGCACTAGGACTAGACCCTGTTTTTAAACCATCAACGCCTTCCATGCCGAATTGATTATTAGGGAGTGAATGGTTATAGGTGTGAAATTCTTCTTCGTAAGGCGTTCCTACCATCGTATGCACTACAGATTGATTGGTAAAGTCGATGATTTGTGGGTATTTCTTTAAAAAGGCATATAGTAATTTTGCTAAATCACGTGCAGTTGTGATATTAGCAGCTGACAAGTCATATTTAGTTGGATTATAGTAACCCTGAAAAGCTTGAGCTGCAGCCCCACTCGCGTTTGAAAAATGCGTATTGGTCATGCCCAGTTTTTTAGCAGTAGCATTGATACGGTCAATAAAAGCAGAAGCATCGTTATTTGATAGGTAGTTGGCGATCATCACAGTTGCAGCATTCGAAGAAGGAACTGCAGTCATGGTAATGAGGTCGCGGATAGGATAGGCTACTCCAGCAACGATATTGTTATTGCTAATTTCATAAATTTTAGCGATGGCTTGATCAGCTTCAGTAGCTGTTACCGTTGTGTCCATGGTAATTTTCCCTTTAGCAAGTTCTTCGAACAAGACATAGAGAGTAAACATCTTAGACATGCTGGCAGGATCTCTAGGAATATCAATGTTATCTTGCCAAAGAATATCAGAAGTATTTGCATCGACAACAATAGAAGCTTTGGGACGATTGACCTCACTAATGGTATAACCTGCTTGCCTTGTAATATCCATGATATCTTCCGCGTGACTAACAGGCATTATTAAAGAACACATCACGGTAAATATAACTAATGCAACTCTTTTAATCAATTTTCGGCTCCTTTAAACATAATATCATCTTATTATATCATTTCACTAATACAATGTGAAGTTTTTTTGAAAAGTAACTTATAAAAAAGACTGAAGAAAACATGAAGCTTCAGTCGTAGTAACAATGATATCGAAAAGTTATAGGGAATTATTAACATAACGGACAAAATGATTCCACCAAACTCTTAAAAAGAAGCTTCGAGGAGTGTCCTTTTGAGCAACAAGATTGACAGAGGGTGCTTCACCCAGATAGCCTTGTCCGATAAGGTGTTGGTCTTGAAGAGTAGCTTTTGCTAAGACTTGTCCTTTTTTAATAGGAGCGCTGATGATTGAAGGATCTTTAGTGATATGGAGTGCCTTTTTGATTTTGCTATTAGCGGGTTTAATGAGTGATAAGTTTTTTTCTGCTACCAAAGGAACACTTTTATTAGGGCTATCTAAGATAGGAAAAGCTTTGACTTGACCACTTTTGGATTTATTAAGAACCTGAACTTTTTGGAAGTTGGTTAAAAGGTATTGGAGTAATTGGTTAGTCGCGCTAAAAACAGCAAACTCATCTTCTTGAGCTTGATCAGCGTTTAAGACAACAGTAATAACCCGCATGCGATTTTCCACGCTAGTTGCTACAAAAGAAGCACCACCTTTTTCGGAATAACCAACAAAGAGTCCATCAACCCCATCGCGATAGTAAGGCATGTCTTTGAGCATATAGTTGTAGCTATAAATGGTTTGCCCTGCGAAATTAGCAGATGGCTTGCTGGTTATTTTTAAGACTTCTGGGAATTCTGTAAGGAGGTGTCTAGCGATAATGGCTAAATCTCTAGCACTAAAGAGGTTTTCATCCTCATCTTCTGTTTTAGGGTACTTATTTTCCCCTAAAAAGTGATTGGGTAGACCTGTTGCATTGACTAGTTTAGCATCAGAAATTCCCCACTCTTTCAATTGTTGTGACATCTTGTCGACAAATTTTGGTTCAGTACCTCCAATTTTTTCGGCTAAGGCTATAGCAGGACTATTGGCATTCGTCACGATTAAAGCTTTTAGGAGTTCTTTGACAGTATATTTTCGTGCATCGAGAGGAACATTGCTAATACTGTAATTTGTGGTCAATTCATATGGGTAATTAGAAATCGTTACGGAACTTCCCCACTCTAATTTACCATTGGCAATCTCTTTATAAACCAAATAAGTCGTTAACAGCTTGGTGATTGATGCCACAGGAACAGCTTTATCAGCCTCTTTTTCATATAAAATTTTGCCGCTATCAACTTCTACAGCAATAGCCTGTTTAGTAGCTACTGAAAAATCATCGCTGTTGACAGGAGTAGCTCCAAAAGCTAGGGTAATGAGCAGCACAACAAACAATCGTTTTATCATAGTAATCTATCCTTATTAAGTGTCATTTTTTTAATTATATCATATCTTTCTTCCAAGTCAGAGGAGACCATTGGAAGAAAAACGAAATAATAAAACGCTATCATGAGAGAGAAGTAGCCACATTAAAATAATCAACAATCCAATCTTAAAAAGGATTTAACAGAATTTCGTTGCTTAGAGTGAATAAAATAGAGAAAATTCTACGAAATATTCAGATAATTTTTCATCACATTATTTTCTTTAAGAAATTTTTATGATATAATGTTTTCAATTAACCAATTTCATTTATCAATTCTCACAAATGAAAAATAAAGTTTAGGGGTGACTTTTATGAAGAAAAGTAGATGGTTAGCAACTCTAGGTGTTGCGGTATTATCAGTATCCGTTTTAGCAGCTTGTGGTGGCAAAAATGCCTCAGGCGGTTCAGATGCAACTAAAGCTTACAAGTATGTGTTTGTTAACGATCCAAAATCGTTGGATTACATTTTAACAAATGGTGGCGGAACAACTGATGTGGCAACGCAAATGGTTGATGGTCTTTTGGAAAATGACGAGTATGGTAACTTGGTACCATCACTTGCTAAAGATTGGAAAGTTTCAAAAGATGGGCTAACCTATACTTACACGCTTCGTGATGGTGTTTCTTGGTACACGGCTGATGGTGAAGAATACGCACCTGTAACAGCAGAAGATTTTGTGACTGGCCTTAAACACGCGATTGATGGCAAGTCTGAAGCTTTATATGTTGTCGAAGATTCCATCAAAAATTTGAAAGCTTACCAAAATGGAGAGGTCGATTTCAAAGAGGTCGGTGTTAAAGCCCTTGACGATAAAACCGTTCAATATACTTTGAACAAACCGGAAAGTTACTGGAACTCAAAAACAACTTATAGCGTTCTCTTCCCAGTCAATGCAAAATTCTTGAAATCACAAGGTAAAGAGTTTGGAACAACAGACCCATCATCAATCCTTGTTAATGGTGCTTATTTCTTGAGTGCCTTCACCTCAAAATCATCTATGGAATTCCATAAAAATGAAAACTATTGGGATGCTAAGAATGTTGGGATAGAATCTGTTAAATTGACTTACTCAGATGGTTCAGACCCAGGTTCTTTCTATAAGAACTTTGACAAGGGTGAGTACAGCGTTGCACGACTTTACCCAAATGATCCTACTTACAAATCAGCTAAGAAAAACTATGCTGATAACATTACTTATGGAATGTTGACTGGTGATATCCGTCATTTAACATGGAACTTGAACCGTACTTCCTTCAAAAACACTAAGAAAGACCCAGCACAACAAGATGCTGGTAAGAAAGCTCTTAACAACAAGGACTTCCGTCAAGCTATCCAGTTTGCTTTCGACCGTGCATCATTCCAAGCACAAACTGCAGGTCAGGATGCCAAAACAAAAGCCTTACGTAACATGCTTGTGCCACCAACTTTTGTGACAATCGGAGAAAATGACTTTGGTTCAGAAGTTGAAAAAGACCTTGCTACCATGGGTGATGAATGGAAAGATGTTAATTTAAAAGATGCTCAAGATGGATTTTATAATCCTGAAAAAGCAAAAGCTGAGTTTGCAAAAGCCAAAGAAGCTTTGACAGCTGAAGGGGTAACCTTCCCAGTTCAATTAGATTATCCTGTTGACCAAGCCAACGCAGCAACTGTTCAAGAGGCTCAATCCTTTAAACAATCTGTTGAAGCATCACTTGGTAAAGAAAATGTTGTTGTCAATGTTCTGGAAACAGAAACCTCAACTCACGAAGCTCAAGGCTTCTATGCTGAGACCCCAGAACAACAAGACTACGACATTATTTCATCATGGTGGGGTCCAGACTACCAGGACCCACGTACCTACCTTGACATCATGAGTCCAGTGGATGGTGGATCTGTTATCCAAAAACTGGGAGTTAAAGCAGGTGAAAGCAAAGATGTTGTGGCAGCTACAGGCCTTGATACCTACCAAACTTTACTTGACGAAGCAGCAGCGATTACAGACGATAACGATGCTCGTTACAAAGCTTATGCAAAAGCACAAGCCTACCTTACTGATAGTGCTGTAGATATTCCGGTTGTGGCCTTGGGTGGTACTCCTCGTGTTTCTAAAGCTATTCCATTTAGCGGCGGCTTCTCTTGGGCAGGTGCTAAAGGACCTCTAGCATATAAAGGAATGAAACTTCAAGACAAACCTGTTACGGCAAAACAATACGAAAAAGCAAAAGAAAAATGGTTGAAAGCAAAGGCTAAATCAAACGCAGACTATGCTGAGAAATTAGCTGATCACGTTGAAAAATAAAACGATGTTCAAACAGAACTTTCTCGTTTAATTGAGAAAGTTCTTTTGAACTGTTGAGGATAACTATGAAAAAATACATTTTAAACCGTATCTTACGATCGTTAGTATCGGTTGTTCTGGTAACGGCTTTAACATACACCATCGTATACACCCTCGTCCCTGTCGGTCTTATCTTTAAACAAGACCCTAACTACAATAAGATGACGACGACACCAGATAAAAAGGCTGCTTATGAAAGCTTAACCTTTCAACGTATGGGGTATATTAATTACTTTTCAAGTAAAGAGTTAAAAGATAATGCTTCTAAAGTAGATAGTAGTGTAACGACTGAAGCGACTAGTGCTAACAAGGTTATTTATGAGAAATATATTCATTCCCTCGGTAATGGCTGGCAGCTAAAACGTTTCCCGGTTAGCAAAAAATTCTATGCTACTCGTAAGATTCCTATTTACGAACGTGTTTGGAACTTCTTTTCAAACTTAGTTGTTATTGACCATCCTTGGAAGATTCAAGACGAGGATAACCCTAATCTAGCTAGATATGTTCGCCTTGAAAATGATAAATCTATTGGCTGGTCACTTGTTGGATCGGGGACACAACACAAATACCTTGTTTATGCCAATGGCAAGTTCCCTTACCTTCACCAAAACCTTGTTACCCTAAACTTAGGAACATCTTATCCAACATACAGCAATATTCCTGTTCTTCAGGTTATTTCACAAGGACAAGGACGAACAGCTCTTCAAGATGTTACTTTCCCATCAGGAGTGACTAAAAAATCATCAGTGGATATTTACAGTCGTACTTATAAAAATCCAAAATCAATGGATGATATTACCAAAGCAAACTATGGTAAGGGCGATTCATATACTAAGACCATTAATAACTATGTTGACCCATCAATGATTCACAATTCCTTTGTTATTGGGTTCTTTGGTGTCCTAATTGCTTATATTATTGGACTACCTCTCGGTCTATTTATGGCACGCTTTAAAAATACCTATTTTGATCGTTTTTCAACAGCAACCATGACCTTCATGCTTGCCTTACCAAGTATTGCTGTTATCTATGTTGTTCGCTTCCTAGGAAGTATGGTTGGCTTGCCAGATAGTTTTCCTATGCTAGGAGCGTCTAGCCCTAAATCTTACGTATTACCAGCTCTTATTTTGGGAATTTTAAGTATCCCAAGTACAGTTATCTGGTTCCGTCGCTATCTGGTTGACCTTCAGGCTAGTGATTGGGTACGGTTTGCCCGCTCAAAAGGGTTATCAGAATCTGAAATTTATAGAGACCACCTTTTCAAAAATGCTATGGTTCCGATTGTCTCAGGTATTCCGGCAAGTATTATACTTGCGATTGGTGGAGCGACATTAACAGAGACGGTTTTTGCCTTCCCAGGTATGGGGAAGATGTTGATTGATTCTATCAAATCAGCTAACAACTCAATGATTGTTGGGTTAACCTTTATTTTCACTGTCTTGTCAATTGTATCTCTACTGTTAGGAGATATTGCTATGACAATTGTCGATCCACGTATTAAATTGTCAACTAAAAAAGGAGGTAAGTAATGGAAACGATTGATAAATCAAAATTTCGATTTGTTGAGCGCGATAGCAGAGCCTCCGAAGTGATTGATACCCCTGCTTATTCTTATTGGAAATCCGTATTCCGTCAATTTTTCTCTAAAAAGTCTACTATCTTCATGCTAATGATTTTAGTGACCATCTTATTGATGAGTTTTATTTACCCAATGTTTGCGAATTATGACTTTGGTGATGTGAGTAATATCAACGATTTCTCGAAACGTTATATTTGGCCCAACGCCGAATACTGGTTTGGAACAGATAAAAACGGACAATCTTTGTTTGATGGTGTCTGGTATGGAGCGCGTAACTCTATCCTAATTTCTGTTATAGCAACATTGATTAATGTGACTATTGGAGTTATTTTAGGAGCTATTTGGGGAGTTTCTAAAGCATTTGATAAAGTTATGATTGAGATTTATAATGTCATCTCAAACATTCCTTCAATGTTAATTATCATTGTTTTGACCTATTCATTAGGTGCTGGTTTTTGGAATTTGATTTTAGCTTTCTGTATCACTGGATGGATCGGTGTAGCTTACTCTATCCGTGTGCAAATCTTACGTTACCGTGATTTGGAGTACAACCTTGCTAGCCAAACCCTAGGAACACCAATGTACAAAATTGCCATTAAGAACCTCTTGCCTCAATTGGTTTCAGTTATCATGACCATGTTGTCACAAATGTTACCAGTGTACGTGTCTTCTGAGGCTTTCTTATCCTTCTTTGGGATTGGTTTACCAACCACGACTCCAAGCTTAGGGCGTTTGATTGCTAATTATTCTAGCAACTTAACAACAAATGCTTACCTCTTCTGGATTCCCTTAGTAACGTTGATTTTAGTATCATTACCATTGTATATTGTCGGACAAAACCTGGCAGATGCCAGCGACCCACGTTCACATAGATAGGAGTTAAAATGACAAAAGAAAATAATGTAATCTTAACTGCCAAAGATGTGGTGGTGGAATTCGACGTGCGCGACCGTGTTTTAACGGCTATTCGGAACGTTTCTTTAGAGCTTATTGAAGGAGAGGTTCTTGCTTTTGTAGGAGAATCAGGTTCAGGTAAATCTGTTTTAACCAAGACCTTTACAGGGATGTTGGAGTCTAATGGACGTATTGCCAACGGCTCGATTGTCTACCGTGGTCAAGAATTAACAGAACTAAAAACGAATAAGGAGTGGGCTAAGATTCGTGGTTCAAAAATTGCTACTATTTTCCAAGATCCAATGACCAGTCTTAGTCCTATCAAAACCATTGGTAGCCAGATTACAGAGGTCATTATCAAGCATCAAAGAGTTAGCCATTCTAAAGCCAAAGAATTGGCGCTTGATTATATGAATAAAGTTGGTATTCCAAATGCGACAAAGCGTTTTGATGACTATCCATTTGAATATTCAGGTGGTATGCGCCAACGTATTGTTATTGCCATTGCGTTAGCTTGCCGCCCAGATATCCTGATTTGTGATGAACCCACAACAGCTCTCGACGTTACAATACAAGCCCAAATTATTGAATTGTTGAAATCACTTCAAAAAGAGTACCATTTTACGATTATTTTTATCACTCATGATTTAGGTGTTGTGGCAAGTATTGCTGACAAGGTTGCTGTCATGTATGCTGGTGAAATTGTCGAGTTTGGAACTGTTGAAGAAATTTTCTATGATCCACGTCATCCTTACACATGGAGTCTATTGTCAAGCTTACCGCAATTAGCCAATGAGTCAGGAGAACTTTACTCAATTCCAGGGACACCACCGTCACTTTATTCGCCAATCGTTGGAGATGCATTTGCACTTCGCTCAGAATATGCTATGGTTTTGGATTTCGAAGAGACACCACCTGCTATTAGTGTATCTGATACTCATTGGGCAAAAACATGGCTTTTGCACCCAGAGGCGCCAAAAGTTCAGAAACCGGCAGTTATTCAAGATTTACATCAAAAAATCTTGAAAAAAATGTCACGACAGGAGGAAGGAAATGTCTGAGAAATTAGTCGAAGTTAAAGACCTAGAAATTTCCTTCGGAGAGGGAAAGAAAAAATTTGTTGCGGTTAAAAATGCCAATTTCTTTATCAAAAAAGGTGAAACTTTCTCTTTAGTTGGAGAATCTGGCAGTGGTAAAACAACAATTGGTCGTGCTATTATTGGTTTGAATGATACCAGTTCTGGCGACATCCTTTATGATGGAAAAGTTATCAATCGAAGAAAGTCAAAATCAGAATCAAATGAGCTCATTCGTAAGATTCAAATGATTTTCCAAGACCCTGCAGCTAGTCTGAATGAACGTGCAACTGTTGACTATATCATTTCAGAAGGTCTTTATAATTTTAATCTGTTCAAAACAGAAGAAGAGCGTAAAGAAAAAATTAAGAACATGATGGCCGAGGTTGGTTTGTTATCAGAACATTTGACTCGCTATCCTCACGAATTTTCAGGAGGGCAACGTCAACGGATTGGTATCGCTAGAGCTCTAGTGATGAATCCCGAGTTTGTTATTGCTGACGAACCTATCTCCGCTCTAGACGTTTCTGTTCGAGCACAGGTCTTGAATCTTCTTAAAAGAATGCAAGCCGAAAAAGGACTGACATATCTTTTCATCGCCCACGACCTATCAGTTGTTCGCTTCATTTCAGATCGTATTGCGGTTATCCATAAAGGTGTTATTGTGGAGGTTGCTGAAACAGAAGAGCTGTTCAATAATCCTATCCACCCGTATACAAAATCTCTTTTATCAGCTGTTCCGATTCCAGATCCAATATTGGAACGTCAAAAAGAGCTTATTGTCTATAATCCAGAGCAACATGACTATACAGAAGATAAACCAACGATGGTTGAAATTAAGCCAAATCACTTTGTCTGGGCTAATCAAGCAGAAGTTGAAAAGTATAAAGCAGAACAATAAAAAGAGGAATTTCCTCTTTTTTTCTTTTTATTCAAGCTCATCGGGAAAAACTTTGATAAAACCTCAAAAAGCTGTTGACATCAGGAGGATAAATATCGTATACTAATAAAGCTGTCGGCTGAGCAGACGTTGGCGACTGAAGTATTCGAAAAAAAGAGTAAAAAAGTTGTTGACAAAGTTAGTAAAAGTTGATAGAATAAAATAGTTGTCTCGAAAGAGGACAAGACCTTTGAGAACTGAATAAGACGAACCAAATGTGAGGGTGATATGGAGACATATTACCCGTCAAAAACGAGAAATAAATCTGTCAGCGACAGAAAGAACGAGTAAGTTCAAACAGATCTTAATG
>NZ_JBWKAI010000031.1:0-21942 GCF_056500955.1 Streptococcus sp. F2 | reverse complement strand
TTGAAAGATTATTTAGCCCAATTATTTGGAGAAAGAGGCTAAGCAGATGATTGATTTAAAAAGGAATCTTTTCAAAATTGATGTCCGGGCACAAAAGGATGAAGAGAAAGTTTTCATGCGTACGGCGTGATAAAAACTAAGGAGAAGATGTTGGAATAAGAAGCTTTATGGTATAATTAAGGGTATTAGATTTAGAAAGGGAAGTCATGAATATCCAACAGTTACGTTATGTGGTTGCTATTGCTAATAATGGCACCTTTCGGGAAGCTGCCTCTAAATTATTTGTCAGTCAGCCTAGCCTATCAGTGTCTATTAAAGACTTAGAAGCAGAACTAGGATTTCAAATTTTTAATCGGACCACCTCTGGTACCGTACTGACAAGTCAAGGGTTGGTTTTTTATGAAAAAGCTTTGGAAGTAGTGAAAAGCTTTGACGCTTTTGAAAAAAACTTTTCGCAGGCTGATTTGGATCAAAATGAATTTTCGATCGCTAGTCAACACTATGATTTTCTGCCTCCTCTGATTACAGCTTTTTCTCAGCAGTATGATGGGCATCGTGTTTTTCGAATTTTTGAATCCACTACAATTCAAATTTTGGATGAAGTGGCACAAGGAAACAGTGAGTTAGGTATTATTTATTTAAACGCTGACAATCAAAAAGGCCTTTTTCAACGCATGGATAAGTTGGGTTTGGAATATGTTTCTTTAATTCCTTTTACAACCCATATTTATCTTTCGAAGACTCATCCATTAGCCAATCGTGAGGCGCTTTATTTGAAAGATATTCAAGGATTACCTGCGGTAAGGTTTACTCAGGAAAAAGATGAGTACTTGTACTATTCTGAAAATTTTGTGGACACTAGTGAATGTCCTCGTATCTATAATGTGTCAGACAGAGCAACGTTGAATGGTATTTTAGAAAGAACCGATGCCTTTGCGACGGGATCAGGTTTTCTTGATCATCGTAGTGTGAATGGCATTAAAGTGATTCCTTTGATTGACCATATTGACAACCATATGATTTATGTCAAACGAAAAGATAAAAACCTTTCAGTTGCTGGTGCCACATTTGTGACTATTTTAAAAGATTATTTTGATGAAAGAAGGAAAGCTTTATTGTGAAAAAGTTACTTTTTGTACTTAGTTCAATCTTCCTTATTGCTCTGGATCAATTCAGTAAATATTGGATAGTTTCACATATTGAACTTGGACAGATAAAACCCTTTATACCTGGTATAGTCAGTTTGACTTACTTACAGAATAATGGGGCTGCCTTTTCCATGTTACAAAACCAACAATGGTTCTTTGTTATAATGACAATCTTGGTGATTGGCTACGCTATTTACTATGTGATGACCCACCGCCACTTGACAATCTGGAAACAATTAGCCCTTTTACTAATCATTTCAGGTGGCATTGGTAATTTTATTGATCGTTTGCGTCTGTCCTATGTGATTGATATGGTGCATCTAGATATTATTGATTTTGCGATTTTCAATGTGGCAGATGCTTACCTCACTTTTGGAGTCATTTTATTAGTAGTGTGTTTATGGAAAGAAGAGGATTATGGAAATTAATGTGTTGACGTCGGGGCAGCGTCTGGATAAGGCCTTGGCTGACTTAAGCCCCTTGTCACGGGGCCAAGCCAATGATCAAATTAAGCAAGGCCTTGTTTTAGTGAATGGCCAGCAAAAAAAAGCAAAATATACAGTTCAGGCAGGCGATGTGATTCAGTTTGAATTGCCAAAAGAAGAAGTCTTAGAGTACCAAGCTCAGGATATCCCCTTGGACATTATCTATGAGGATGAAGCCTTAGCTATTATTAATAAACCGCAAGGAATGGTTGTTCATCCCTCGGCGGGGCACCCTTCAGGAACAATGGTTAATGCCTTGATGTATCATATCAAGGATTTGTCCTCAATCAATGGTGTGGTGCGTCCAGGAATTGTCCATCGGATTGATAAGGATACCTCGGGACTATTAATGATAGCTAAAACAGATGAAGCTCATCAAGCTTTGGCCGCAGAATTAAAAGACAAAAAATCTCTCAGAAAATACCTAGCCATTGTTCATGGAAACCTACCGAATGATCGTGGGATGATTGAAGCTCCTATAGGTCGTAGCGAAAAAGACCGTAAAAAACAAGCAGTTACAGCAAAAGGTAAGGAAGCCGTGACACGTTTTACAGTGCTAGAGCGCTTTGGAGATTATAGTCTGGTGGAATTACAACTTGAAACTGGTCGCACCCATCAGATTCGTGTTCATATGGCTTATATTGGGCATCCTGTTGCTGGTGACCCTTTATATGGCCCTCGTAAAACCTTGTCAGGACACGGCCAATTTCTTCATGCCGAAACGTTGGGCCTGACCCATCCTTTAACAGGGAAGGATATGTTATTTACCGTTGAACCTCCTGCTATTTTCCAAAAAACATTACAGCAATTAAGACAAAAACAGTAAATGAGGAAGAACATCATGTTCTAACCTCATTTTTTCATTCAAAAACCCTGCTTTTAGTCATGATAAAAACAGGGTGAAAAGGTAGAACTGTCGAAAACATTTCTAAGGAAATAAAACTGATATCAACTAAGACTGTAAGACCTGACCAACAAGTTGGAATCCTTGATAGGTGAGGACAGTGTAGATATAAAGGGTAACAGGCTTCGCTAGTAAGAAGATAGCGGTGAATTTGCGAAGAGACATCTTGCCTAAACCAGCTACCATGCAGAGGAAGTCGTCTGGAAATCCTGGTAAAATAAAAGCAGCAGCCAGAAAGCGTTCAAAGTATTTACCCTTGTCTAGGTAGGGAATGTACTTGTTGTAAGTATCATCGGAAACAAAGGTTTTGGCAAATTGTGCAACATATTTTCTGGCAAGCATGAAGCTAATGAGAGAGCCGATAAAAATACCAACCGTATTATAAATAAAGCCTAAGAAAGGTCCGAAAACCACATGCCCTAAGACACAAGTTAAACCGCCAGGGATAACAGGATAGACAACCTGAACGATTTGAATAAGGATAAATAAACAAGGAGCTAAAATCCCAAGTTTAACGAGGTAAGCTTGAAAAGTTCCTCCTACAGCAAAGAAGTTAGGATGTTGCTGGAAATAAGCCAAAAAGAGTAAGGATAAAGCAATTCCAAAGGCAGTAAGGATTTGGATGGTTTGCTTATGAGTTAGGATCCGAGTTTTAGAAGGCATAAGGAAGACTCTCTTTCGTTTCTTTGACATTATTGTACTATTGTTTTCATACAAACGAAATAGGTCTTAAGACTTATTTTTTTGAAAAAAGGCTTGTCTTTAGCTTGGGTTTTTGCTATACTAATGAAAATAAAATATTCCTTTAAAACAGTCCAGTGAGGCTGTCAAGGAGACCAATCTGAAAAAGTGCACCATTGTACCCAATTGTGCCATATTTTGTTGAATCTCCTTGTTATCAAGGAGATTTTTTTATTTGAATTTTTAGAGGAGGTTTCAACATGAAATCTAAGGAAATTGTCGATGACGTGACCATGAAGCGCGCCATTACCCGTATTACTTATGAGATTATCGAACGCAACAAACAATTGGACAATGTGGTTTTGGCAGGAATCAAAACGCGAGGTGTTTTTTTAGCCCGTCGTATTCAAGAAAGATTACGTCAACTCGAAGGACTAGAACTACCTATTGGCGAATTAGATATCAAACCTTTCCGAGATGATGTGAAAGTTGATGAAGACACAACATTGATGCCTGTTGATATTACAGGTAAGGATGTGATTTTAGTCGACGATGTGCTTTATACAGGACGTACCATTCGAGCGGCTATTGATAATTTAGTGAGTCTAGGTAGACCAGCCCGTGTTAGTTTAGCTGTTTTAGTCGATCGTGGTCATCGGGAATTGCCGATTCGTGCGGATTATGTCGGAAAGAATATTCCGACTAGCAGCGTGGAAGAAATTATTGTTGAGGTTGTCGAAGTTGATGGCCGTGATCGCGTTAGTATTGTTGACCCAACATAAGAAAGAGGTATTACTGTGAAAGATGTCATTTATGATGTAGAAGAAGTTCCAAAGGCAGGTATGTTAATTGGTCTGTCTTTCCAGCACTTATTTGCTATGTTTGGTGCGACTGTTCTGGTTCCCATTCTAGTTGGAATTGATCCATCAGTTGCTTTGTTATCTAGTGGTTTAGGAACCCTTGCCCACTTATCAGTGACCAAATTTAAAATTCCAGCATATATGGGATCAAGTTTTGCCTATATTGCAGCAATGCAACTGTTGATGAAGACAGATGGTATTGGAGCTGTGGCTCAAGGGGCTATGACAGGAGGTCTAGTTTACCTGATTGTAGCTTTGATTGTTAAAGCTATTGGTAATGATTGGATTGATAACATCTTACCACCGATTGTGGTTGGTCCTATTGTTATGGTCATTGGTCTAAGCCTAGCTTCTACAGCTGTTAATG
Organism: Streptococcus sp. F2; assembly: GCF_056500955.1. Taxonomy (NCBI): domain Bacteria; kingdom Bacillati; phylum Bacillota; class Bacilli; order Lactobacillales; family Streptococcaceae; genus Streptococcus; species Streptococcus sp. F2. The sequence goes on along the minus strand of NZ_JBWKAI010000031.1, from coordinate 17,497 downwards.
ATGTCATGCTAAAAAATGGGAACTATAATCTGACTTATCTTGTTATTGGGTTAGTCACCTTATTAGCAGTTATTTTTTTCAATATTTATGGTAAGGGAATTGTTGCTATTGTACCAATTTTATTGGGGCTATTAGTTGGTTATGTTGTAGCCCTTTTAGTGGGTATTCTCACTGGTCAAGAAATTGTTGATTTTACCAATGTGGCTCAGGCTAAATGGTTTAGTATCCCATCAGTGGAAATTCCTTTCTTTACCTACGGGGTAAAATTCTATCCAAGTGCCATTTTAACCATGGCTCCGATTGCCTTTGTTACAATGACAGAACATTTTGGACACATTATGGTCTTAAATAGTTTGACAAAAAGAGATTATTTCAAGGATCCAGGACTCGAAAAGACTCTTACAGGTGATGGATTTGCGCAAATGATTGCCGGTTTTCTAGGCGCACCGCCAGTGACTTCCTATGGTGAAAATATTGGTGTTATGGCTTTAAATAAAATATTCTCAGTCTACGTCATTGCGGGCGCCGCAGTGATTGCAGCTCTCCTTAGCTTTGTGGGTAAAGTATCTGCTTTAATTCAGTCTATTCCAACCCCAGTAATCGGAGGTATCTCTGTTGCTTTGTTTGGGGTGATTGCTTCAAGTGGTTTGAAAATCTTGATTGAATCAAAAGTTGATATGGATAATAAGAAAAATCTATTGATTGCTAGTGTTATTTTGGTCTCTGGGATTGGAGGATTGATGCTTCAAGTAAATGGTCTTCAAATTTCAGGTGTCGCTTTCTCAACACTTCTTGGAATCATCCTATATCAGGTACTTCCTGAAAAATAAAAGAGCCAGTTGTCTACTACTTAATTTAGTTGTCATTCATTAGTGATAAAGGGGAGAAACATGTCAGTCGTTAATAACCGTGTTGCACTTACCAATTTAGTTTCAATGGAAACATTAACCAATGAAGAAGTTTTAGGACTTATCAACCGAGGTTCAGAATACAAAGCAGGAAAGGTTGTCCTACCTAAACTGCAAGATCAGTTTGTGGCCAACCTCTTTTTTGAAAATTCTACTAGAACTCATAAATCATTTGAAGTGGCTGAGAAAAAACTTGGGTTAACCGTTCTTGATTTTAATGCAGACACGAGTGCTGTTAATAAGGGAGAAAGCTTGTATGATACTGTGTTAACCATGAGTGCCCTAGGGACAGATATTTGTGTGATTCGTCATCCTGAAGATGATTATTACAAGGCCTTAGTGGAGAGTCCAACAATCACAGCTTCAATTGTTAATGGCGGAGATGGTTCTGGACAGCATCCAAGCCAGTGTCTGCTTGACTTGCTAACTATTTACGAAGAGTTTGGGCGATTTGAGGGGTTAAAAATTGCGATTGCAGGGGACTTGACCCATTCGCGTGTCGCAAAATCAAACATGCAGATTTTAAAACGACTAGGAGCAGAGCTTTATTTCTATGGTCCCAAAGAATGGTATTCAGAAGAATTTGACAGTTACGGGACTTACACTGCTATTGATCACATTATTGAAGAGTTAGATGTCCTGATGTTGCTTCGGGTGCAACATGAGCGTCACGATGGTCAGCAAAGTTTTTCAAAAGATAGTTACCATCAGCAGTTTGGACTGACACAAGAACGTTACAATGCCTTAAAGGACTCCGCTATTATTATGCATCCAGCTCCTGTTAACCGTGATGTGGAAATTGCAGATAGTTTGGTAGAAGCACCGAAGGCAAGAATTATTTCTCAAATGACGAACGGTGTCTTTGTACGTATGGCTATTATTGAGGCTATTCTTAATGGCAGAAGCCATTGCTGATTAGTCAAAGTGAAAGGGTATGAGAAGGTAAAGAATGGCAAAACGATTACTTATTTTGGAAGATGGTACTATTTTTGAGGGAGAACCCTTTGGAGCAGATAAAGATGTGACTGGCGAAATTGTTTTTAACACAGGGATGACAGGTTATCAAGAGTCCATTACTGACCAGTCCTATAATGGTCAACTGTTAACCTTTACCTACCCTCTGATTGGAAATTATGGCATTAACCGTGATGACTACGAATCGATTACACCAACGTGTAAAGGGGTTATTGTTTCTGAAGTTAGCCGGCTGGCAAGTAATTGGCGCCAGCAAATGACTCTAGATGACTTTTTAAAAATAAAAGGTATCCCAGGTATTTCAGGAATTGATACGAGGGCATTGACTAAAATTATTCGACAACACGGAACCATGAAAGCTACGATGGCAGATGATGGAGATACTATCCAGCATTTAAAAGATCAACTGCGTGCAACCGTGTTACCAACTAACACTATCGAGCAAGTCTCAACAAAAGCAGCCTATCCAGCACCAGGTGTTGGGAAAAGTATAGTCTTGGTTGATTTCGGCTTAAAACATTCGATCTTAAGAGAGTTATCAAAAAGACAATGCAACGTCACCGTGGTTCCATTTACTATTACGGCAGAAGAAGTGCTTCAATTGAATCCCGATGGCTTAATGTTGTCTAACGGTCCTGGAAATCCTGAACAGTTACCAGAAGCTTTAGACATGATTCGAGGGGTTCAAGGGAAGATTCCGATTTTTGGTATTTGTATGGGTCATCAACTCTTTAGCTTGGCAAATGGCGCAAAGACTTTTAAAATGACTTTTGGTCATCGAGGTTTTAACCATGCGGTTAGAGAAATTGCAACGGGAAGAGTGGATTTCACTAGTCAGAATCATGGTTATGCTGTAGAACGCGAAAGTTTACCAGAAACACTTATGGTGACACATGAGGAAATCAATGATAAAACGGTCGAAGGAGTCAGACATCGCGACTATCCAGCCTTTTCCGTCCAATTTCATCCTGACGCTGCCCCTGGTCCTCATGATGCTAGCTATTTATTCGATGAATTTTTAGATATGATTGATGCTTGGCAATTGAAACAGCAAGCAAAAAAATAATAGCATCAAAGGTCAAAAGAAAAGATTCTTTGAAGGAAAGAAATCAGTTAGCTGTTTGAAAGGAAGACAATTTCAATCTTTCTGACCAAGCTGTCTTGGATTATTTAATGTCGTCCTGTGAGGCGACAAATCGAAAAAGAGGAGAGGAAAAAGGAGCACTAGTGTGGGGGAGGGTGAAAAAATCAAGTATTGGCTTTAGCTAATAAGATTTTGTAGGTCCTTCTACGCTAGTCTCTTTCATAATAATAAGTATGCCAAAAAGAAAAGATATTCATAAAATTATGGTGATTGGTTCTGGCCCCATTGTTATTGGTCAGGCTGCTGAATTTGATTATGCGGGAACACAAGCCTGTTTGGCCCTAAAAGAAGAAGGTTATCAGGTCGTTCTTGTGAATTCAAATCCAGCTACCATTATGACAGACAAAGAAATTGCAGATAAGGTTTATATTGAACCTTTAACCATTGAATTTGTTAGTCGTATTCTTAGAAAAGAAAGACCAGATGCTCTATTGCCAACCCTTGGAGGGCAGACGGGGCTTAACATGGCAATGCAATTATCTAAGGCTGGTATCCTTGACGAATTGGGGATTGAATTATTAGGAACCAAATTATCTGCGATTGATCAAGCAGAAGACCGTGACCAGTTCAAACAACTGATGAAAGAATTGGAACAGCCAATCCCGGAATCAGAGATTGTCACCAGTGTTGAAGAAGCAGTTGCTTTTGCTCAAACGATTGGTTACCCCGTTATTGTACGTCCGGCTTTTACTTTAGGTGGTACAGGTGGTGGTATGTGTGCCAATGAGAATGAGTTGCGAGAAATTGCTGAAAGCGGACTAAAATTATCTCCTGTCACCCAATGTCTAATCGAGCGGTCAATTGCTGGTTTCAAAGAAATTGAATACGAAGTGATGCGAGATAGTACTGACAATGCTTTGGTGGTTTGTAATATGGAAAATTTTGATCCTGTTGGTATTCATACAGGAGATTCTATTGTTTTTGCACCAACTCAAACCCTTTCTGATAGTGAGCATCAAATGTTACGCGATGCTAGTCTAAACATTATCCGAGCCCTTAAAATTGAAGGGGGATGTAATGTGCAATTGGCGCTAGATCCACATAGTTTCAACTATTATGTGATAGAGGTTAATCCGCGCGTGTCACGTAGCTCCGCCTTAGCTTCAAAGGCGACGGGTTACCCTATTGCCAAGTTAGCGGCCAAGATTGCGGTTGGACTTACGCTTGACGAAATGATTAATCCAGTGACAGGGACTACCTATGCCATGTTTGAGCCAGCTTTGGATTATGTGGTGGCTAAAATTCCACGCTTTCCATTTGATAAATTTGAGCAGGGTGAACGTCGTCTGGGAACACAAATGAAAGCAACTGGAGAAGTCATGGCCATCGGACGAAACATTGAAGAGTCATTGTTAAAGGCTTGTCGTTCCTTGGAAATTGGGGTCCATCATAATGAAATGTCAACACTAACTGCTGTTAGTGATGATCAGTTAATGGCTAAAATTGTGAAAGCTCAAGATGATCGTTTGTTTTATTTATCAGAAGCTTTGCGTCGTGGTTACACTATTGAAGAACTCGCCTCTTTGACAAAAATAGATCTCTTTTTCTTGGATAAGTTACTTCATATCATTGAACTAGAACATGAATTGAAAGCAGTTCCTGATGATCTCGATAAGTTAAAAAAAGCTAAGCGTTATGGCTTTTCAGACCTTAAAATTGCAGAGCTGTGGCAGGTAGACGAAACTCACGTTAGGGAGTTGAGATTGGTCAATGGCATTGTTCCTGTCTATAAGATGGTGGACACCTGTGCAGCAGAGTTTGACGCTAAAACACCTTATTTTTACTCAACCTACGAGTGGCAAAATGAATCGACACTATCTGATAAAGAATCAGTACTTGTCTTAGGTTCTGGCCCCATTCGTATTGGTCAAGGGGTTGAGTTTGACTATGCAACAGTGCATTCGGTTAAAGCCATCCAAGAAGCAGGCTATGAAGCTATTATTATGAATTCGAATCCTGAAACAGTCTCTACAGATTTTTCAGTGTCAGATAAGTTGTATTTTGAACCACTGACCTTTGAAGATGTCATGAATGTGATTGATTTAGAGCAGCCTAAAGGTGTCGTCGTTCAGTTTGGTGGACAAACAGCTATTAATTTAGCACAGGCTCTTTCCGAAGCGGGTGTGACGATTTTAGGAACTCAAGTGGATGATTTGGATCGGGCAGAAAATCGAGATCAGTTTGAAAAAACGCTGAAAGCATTAGGCATTCCACAACCACCAGGTCAAACAGCAACCAATGAAGCAGAGGCCTTAGCTGCCGCTAGTCACATTGGTTTCCCTGTTTTAGTCAGACCGTCATATGTTCTTGGTGGTCGAGCTATGGAGATTGTGGAAAATGCAGAAGATCTTCAACGTTATATGAAAACGGCAGTCAAAGCCAGTCCAGAATACCCAGTTCTGATTGACTCCTATATTGTTGGTAAAGAGTGCGAAGTAGATGCCATTTCAGATGGGGAGTCGGTATTAATTCCTGGAATTATGGAACACATTGAGAGAGCTGGTGTTCATTCGGGAGATTCAATGGCGGTTTACCCACCGCAAGGATTATCCAAACAGATACAAGAAACTATCACAGACTATACCAGACGTTTAGCCATAGGACTAAACTGTATTGGCATGATGAATATTCAATTTGTTATTAAAGACGAGCAGGTGTATGTGATTGAAGTCAATCCACGCGCAAGTCGTACCGTACCTTTCCTATCCAAAGTCACAAATATTCCAATGGCCCAAGTAGCTACAAAATTAATTTTAGGGCAAAAATTAAGGGATTTAGACTATGGGGATGGTCTTTATCCAGAGAGCCAGCTGGTTCATATCAAAGCACCGGTTTTCTCTTTTACTAAACTAGCTCAGGTAGATAGTCTCTTGGGACCTGAAATGAAATCAACAGGGGAGGTTATGGGATCAGATACAAGTCTCGAAAAAGCTTTGTATAAAGCATTCGAAGCAAGTTATTCTCATTTACCAGAATATGGTCACATTGTGTTTACCATAGCAGATGATAGCAAGGCAGAGGCATTGGAGTTGGCGAAACGTTTCCTTGCGATTGGCTATCACATTGTTGCCACTCAAGGTACAGCAGCTTATTTTGCGGAGCGAGGGTTAGAATCACAGGTGGTTGCTAAAATTGGCGATACCGCAAATGACATTCCATCCTTGGTTCGAAGTGGACAGGTTCAGGCTATTATTAATACAGTGGGCACTAAGCGCACAGCAGATAAAGATGGTCAACACATTAGACGTTCAGCTATTGAACAAGGAATTCCACTGTTTACAGCTTTAGACACAGCTAAGGCGATGTTAACAGTTTTAGAAAGCCGTTCCTTTAGAACACAAGCCATTTAAGGCTCAAGCCCCTTTTAAGTATTCTTAGAGGGGCTTTCTCTATTGTTTTAAGAACTAAGTGACAAAAGTGTAAGGTAGAAATGCTTGAAAGCAAGTATAATAGAAGAAAAGGCAACTGATTTGAGCATGATTTTTGTTAGGAAGATAAAGAATTTCTTGACAATAATTGAAAAAGGTCATATACTTGTCTTATAAAAATAGTACAAAAGGGGAGGACAGAAATGTCTAAAAAAGGAAAGACTAAGATGTCAAAGAAAACTAAGGGGATTATCGCAGGTGCCACAGCGCTGGCTGTAGTGCTCATTGGGGGAATTTTATGGAAGCAGCAGCAGGATGCCGTGTCTACTGATGCGATGAAAGAACCTTATTCAGCGGTTAATGTGACTGAAGGTAGTATTGCTTCCTCGACCTTGCTATCAGGTACTGTTAAAGCTCTTTCAGAAGAATACATTTATTTTGATGCCAGTAAAGGTGCGGATGCGACGGTAACGGTGAAAGTTGGGGATCAAGTAACTCAGGGTCAACAGCTAGTCCAATACAGCACCACAACTCAACAAGCAGCTTATGATGCAGCTGTTAGAAGTCTTAATAAGATTGGTCGCCAAATTAACCATTTGAAAACTTATGGCGTTCCCGCTGCTACAACAGAAACAAGCAAGGATGAAGAAACAGGTGAAGAAACCACAACAACTGTACAGCCATCAGCTCAACAAAATGCTAGCTATACTCAACAGTTGCAAGATTTAAATGATGCCTATGCAGATGCCCAATCCGAAGTTAATAAAGCTCAAGTAGCCTTAAATGACACTGTGATTGTTAGTGGTGTCTCAGGTACTGTTGTAGAAGTTAATAATGACATCGATCCTTCTTCTAAAAATAGTCAAACTTTGGTCCACGTAGCGACTGAAGGGCAACTTCAAGTTAAAGGGACCTTGACGGAATATGATTTAGCCAATATCAAAGTTGGTCAACCAGTAAAAATTAAATCTAAAGTCTATTCAGACCAAGAATGGACTGGAAAAATTTCTTACATCTCGAATTACCCTGCAGATGCTAACGCAAACAGCGGAGGTGCTGGATCAGGTTCCACAGGGGGATCAACGAGTGCCGCTTACGATTACAAAATTGATATTACAAGTCCATTGAATCAGTTGAAACAAGGTTTTACAGTCTCTGTTGAGGTTGTTAACGAAGCAAAACATGCCCTAGTTCCTCTGACAGCAGTTATCACTAAAGATAAAAAACATTATGTTTGGGTTTATGATGATAGCACAGGCAAAGCCAAAAAAGTTGAGGTAACTCTTGGCAACGCAGACGCTGAAAAACAAGAGATTAATCAGGGCTTGAAAGTTGGAGATATCGTTATTGCTAACCCAGATAAGCAAATCAAAGAAGGGAAAAAGCTAGAAGACGTTATTTCAGCAGACACCAAGACATCAAAAGATTCTAAAGAAAAAAACAAAGAATCCGGGGTGAATAAGTAGTGCCAGATGACAAAAAAGAATTAATGCGATTAACAAATATTGTTAAGAGTTATCGAAATGGTGAACAAGACCTTAAGGTTTTAAAAAACATCAACTTAACTGTCTATGAAGGAGAGTTTCTAGCCATAATGGGACCATCTGGCTCAGGAAAATCCACCTTAATGAACATTATTGGTCTATTGGACCGGGCAACTTCGGGAGACTATGTCCTAAATGGAACAGAAGTTGAGGTTCTTAGCGATAGAAAACTGGCTCAAGTTCGAAACGAAGAAATTGGCTTTGTTTTCCAACAATTCTTTCTCTTAGCAAAACTGAATGCTCTCCAAAACGTTGAACTCCCTCTGATTTATGCGGGGGTTAGTGTGTCAAAACGTCGCGAACGTGCCAAAAAATTTTTAGAAAAAGTAGAACTTGGCATGCGTATGAAACATCTACCTTCAGAATTATCAGGTGGACAAAAACAAAGAGTAGCTATCGCTCGTGCATTAGTGAATAATCCATCTATTATTTTGGCAGATGAGCCAACAGGTGCGCTTGATACCAAAACAGGTCAACAAATCATGGAACTGTTAACAGAATTAAATCAAGAAGGAAAAACCATTATTATGGTTACCCATGAACCTGAAATTGCTGATTTTGCAACCCGTAAAATCATTATCCGAGATGGTGAGATTACCACTGACACCACTGAAAGTGTCAGAATTGACTAGGAGGAGGATTAATGGAAAATTGGAAATTCGCTCTTAGTTCAATCTGGGGGCATAAAATGCGCTCAATCCTAACCATGTTAGGGATTATTATCGGGGTATCAGCTGTCGTCATTATTATGGGGCTTGGAAATGCCATGAAAAAAAGTGTGACAGATACCTTCTCAAACAATCAAAAAGAAATTCAGCTTTATTATAAAGAAAAGGGTGAAGACGAAGATCCTTACGCTGCTTTCTATTCTCATGAAAATGATCAAGAAGTTAAGGCTGAATGGTTGGAGCAAATTGTGAGAGACATTGATGGTGTTGACGCTTATTACTTTACCAATAACACCTCATCAACCATTTCTTATGAAAAAAAGAAAATGGAAAATGCCGCCATTACAGGTGTTAGTCAAGATTACTTTAAGGTCAAGGATTATGATATTGTCGCTGGTCGCACCCTTAAGGCAGCTGATTATCGTAATTTTTCACGTATCATTTTATTAGATACGGTCTTATCAGATGAGTTGTTTGGAAAAGGTAACTATAAAGATGCCCTAAACAAAGTTGTCAGTCTTGGTAGTAAAGATTACCTAGTTATTGGAGTTTATAAGACCCCTCAAAGTTCGGTTTCTATGGGAGGCTTAGTTGGTGGTGCTGTCATGGCTAATACTCAAGTGGCATCTGAATTCAATGTCAAAGAAATTGGATCTATTTATGTCCATGTGCGTGATATTCGCCGTAGCTTAACTTTGGGACAAGAAGCAGCACAAATGTTAACACAACTATCACATGTGAAAGATGGGGAGTATGCTGTCCCAGATAATAGCAAGCTCGTCAATGAAATTAATACTCAATTTGGAGTAATGACAACTGTTATAGGTTCTATTGCAGGAATCTCCTTATTGGTTGGTGGTATTGGTGTTATGAATATTATGCTGGTTTCTGTAACGGAGCGTACCCGAGAAATTGGCCTACGAAAAGCTTTGGGAGCAACCCGTTTAAAAATCCTTGCTCAATTTCTGATTGAATCAATTGTACTGACCGTTATCGGAGGCCTACTTGGTTTGCTTCTAGCTCAAATTGGTGTAGGGGCCTTGGGAAGTGCGTTGAACCTCAAAGGAGCATCAGTATCATTTAATATTGCTTTAATTGCGATCCTCTTCTCAGCATCTATTGGTATCGTCTTTGGAATGTTACCTGCAAACAAGGCAAGTAAATTGGACCCAATTGAGGCTCTGCGTTATGAATAGATTTGGTAGCTCGCATGCTCTTTTAAAAAAATATTTAAAAGGGCTAGGTATCTTATCAATTCTGTTTTCTACAGCCTTGGTTGTCTATCTTGTGAGACAACTCGATATTCTTAACAACCCCAATGCCTTAGCGCATACCATCAAAGATCATGTAGTGATTGGTTCGATTGGTTTTTTCGCCCTACAAATTATCCAAGTGGTAATTCCTATCATTCCTGGTGGGGTTACCACAGTCGTCGGTTTTCTCGCTTTTGGACCTGTATTAGGATTTTTACTCAATGTCACAGGGATTTGTATTGGTTCATCACTATTATTTAAACTGGTTAGAAAGTATGGAAAACCCTTTATTTTACTTTTTCTAACGGAAGAACAATTAGACTTTTACGAGAAAAAATTATCGTCAAAAACGTTTGAAGTCTTTTTTGTCCTAAATATGCTTTCCCCTCTTGCACCAGCAGATGCATTAATTATGATCACGGGATTAAGTCGCATGAGTTACCGTCAATTCCTGATAATCATCCTTATCTGCAGACCAATTTCCATTATTACATTTAGTTATTTTTGGATTTATGGTGGAGAGGTCATAAGGCGTCTTTTAATGACTTCTTAATTCCTAGCTGAACTTCGTTCAACTAGGAGTTTTTGAGTGATATGCTTATTGTTTAAACAAAAGGAGATTAATCCATGAAACTCTTGTCTGATTTACTATTGACCATGTCAAAAATCAGATTCTCTTGGTTATTAAAGGCCAGTGTCTTTCAGTTATTATTTGTAACCATGGCTAACTTTGTATTATCCGAGTTTTTCTATATTATACTGGGGGTAACTGGACAATACCATTTAGATAAAGACAATTTTTTTACTTTTTTGAAAAATCCTCTGGCACTGGCTTTGTTATTTTTGTATCTATTGTTATTTGCTGCCTTTATCCATCTTGAATTTTTTGCGCTTTATCGGATTATAGCAGATCAAGAGATTAGCATTAGAGGTATTAAAAAGCGATTTTCTTATTATTTGAAGCGCATTTGGAGGACATTCTCCGGTTATCAATTAATTCTTTTTGTAGGCTATGTCTTGCTGACTATCCCAGTCTTGCACCTAGGGCTATCTTCAGTCATCACTGAAAAACTTTATATTCCAGAATTTATCGTAGGAGAATTGTCGAAAACAGCAACAACTAAATATTTGTTGTATGCCGCCTTTGCCTTTTTGTTTTATCTTAATTTACGCTTGATTTATTTTTTACCCTTGTTAGCCATTAAGCATCGAACAGTAAAAGAGGCTATGATAGAAAGTTGGCAAAGAACTAAGAGGTATCAGTTTTCTTTAGTGATTCGTCTACTAGCTGTCAGTGCGGTCACCTTTTTGTTTTCATCAACTGTTATTTCGATTGTTTTAGCCCTAGTGTATTTCTTTAATCCTAGTGGTAATCAGGTGATCATACAAACCATTTCCTTAACGATTATCTGGGAATTAATCTTTTTTGCGACGATTTTCTTGAAGCTTTGTTCTGCTATTATTTTAAAAGAAGATATTGCACCTCAAAAAGAATGGTATCATCCTAAAAAATTAACCAAACGAACCAAAGGCTACGCCTTCTTATTTGTGCTGTTGACTTTAGGATTTGCTTATCAGTCATTGGAAAGGTTAGCTTTCTTTCAAACTCCAACGCCAAAAGCTGTTATCGCTCATCGTGGTCTTGTTTCAGCAGGTGTGGAAAATTCTTTAGAGGCTCTAGAAGGTGCTAAAAAAGCAAAAAGTGACTATGTTGAGCTAGATTTGATCTTAACTAAAGACAATCGCTTTGTTGTGTCGCATGATAATCACTTGAAACGATTAGCAGGTCTTGATGAAGATATTCGTCATCTAACCTTAGCAGAAGTGGAACAGTTACGTATTCAGCAGGGCAAATTTTCGAGTCATTTTGTTTCTTTTGAAACGTTTTACAAAAGAGCTAAGAACTTAAAGATGCCTCTCTTGATTGAATTAAAACCAACAGGATCTGAGCCTAACAATTATGTCGACCTTTTCCTAGAAGAATACCATCGTCTCGGCATTAGTAAAGAAAATAAGGTCATGTCACTTAACTTGAAAGTTATGGAAGCTATCAAAAAGAAAGATCCTTCTATTACAGCTGGGTATGTTATCCCTATTCAATTTGGCCTTTTTGGAGATGAAACGGTTGATTTTTATGTGATTGAAGATTTTTCATACCGTTCTTATTTGTCGACACAAGCTTTTTGGAAGAACAAAGAAGTCTATGTTTGGACCATCAATGATTCTAGTCGGATAGAACATTATTTGCTCAAACCTATTCAAGGAATTATCACAGATAAGCCAGGTTTAACCAGATATTTAGCTAAGGATTTGAGGAAAGATACGTCCTATTTTGATCGGTTAATCAGAATTATTAGCAGCCTCTACTAGATTTTAAAAACTGTCAAGAAAAAAACTTGACAGTATAAAAAAACTACGATATACTAGTCCATGTAAGAAATGAGCAAGGCTGTATTTCTTGACAGAACTATTAAAAAGAAAAGAGATATGATAACAATGGCAGTTAAAATTCGTTTAACTCGTATGGGTTCTAAGAAAAAACCTTTCTACCGTATTAACGTTGCAGATTCACGTGCACCACGTGATGGTCGTTTCATCGAAACAGTTGGAACATATAACCCACTTGTAGCTGAAAACCAAATCACTGTAAAAGAAGACCGCGTTCTTGAGTGGTTGGCTAAAGGTGCACAACCTTCTGATACAGTTCGTAACATCTTGTCAAAAGCTGGTGTTATGGCTAAATTCCACGACCAAAAATTCTCTAAATAATAAAAGCCTATGGATACCATTGAAAATCTTATTATCGCTATTGTGAAACCTTTGATTTCACAACCAGATAATCTTACCATTAAAATTGAAGATACTCCTGACTTTTTAGAGTATCATCTTGACTTGGATGCTCAAGACATCGGTCGTGTTATCGGAAAAAAAGGTCGTACTATTACAGCGATAAGATCGATTGTCTATTCGGTTCCAACTGCAGGGAAAAAAGTTCGTTTAGTTATTGATGAGAAGTAGTATCTCATTAAGAATAAAATAGAACAGATGTCTGTTAACTCTGGTTAGCAGACTTTTTTGTTGCTCTCAAATTGATTGTTTGATGAAAAGGCTTAGTTATTATCTTGTTTTTAGCTACATGTAGTTTATCAAACATTAAAAAATTTGATTTTATAAAAAACTTGACTGATTAAGTAAATGGTGCTATGACTAGTTTAGCCCTATGGGGACACTAATCAAAACTTGTGAGGTAATCATTTACTGAACAAGACATAAAAGGAAATCTAATGATTAAAACTCATAAACGCGTTATAAGCCTAATGACGGTAACAGCGCTATCAAGCTTGGCTTTGGCGAATGCTGCTATGACATCAACTGTTCAAGCTGAGACCCTGTTCATTCTACTGCACTGGAAGCTCCCGCAGGAACATTCTAATTTTTAGCAACAGTTGTTGATAGTAAAGGTCAAACCTTATTAGGCAAGTCTGTTGTGTTGACTGATACAACGGATGCTTCGAACAAGGTTGTTCAAACTGTTGTTACAGATGCCAAAGGTCAAGCTTTATTTAGTCAATTACCGATTAATAGAAGCCTTAGCGTTTCAGTTGATGGTGTGGCTAAAGGTTATTCTGTTCGTACTAGCCAAGCCAATAGTCAATTAGCAGCTAGTTTTACTGCTCAAGGTGTAGGACAAGGCACTCCTGACTATACTAAAACACCTTTAGATGTTTACGTGCGTAATCAAGACGCTGAAGCAATTGCTGACAAAGCAGTGACCTTAAAAGATAGCTCAGGTAATCTTGTTGAAACAGTAACAACAGGTAAAGATGGGCTAGCTCGTTTTACTAAAGGCCTAATGGATGGTACGTTTTATGCTATCTTTGTGGATGGCAAAAAAATGAGCGAAACCGTTCCAGGTATGCCAGTTAATGTGGCTCTTGATACAAGCAAAGAACAGGCAACAGAACAATCAAAAGCAACAGGTTTTAACTTTCTTGTAACTATTTTAGACAAAGAAGGTAAGGTTCTTGAAGGAAAAGAAGTTGCTCTATCTGATATTACAGATGGGAAACCACTTCCTCTTAAAGCTGCAAAGACAAATGCAAAAGGCCAAATTCTATTTGAACAATTACCATTATCACGTAATATTAGTGTGACAGTTGATGGTAAATCACAAGGATATACTGTTAGAACAGACCAAAATGGACAGCTAAAAGAAGCAGCCTTTTATGCTGAAGGAAAAGGAAGTGTGGCACCAGAATATACGAAAAAAACCATTGACGATTACTGTTCGTGATTCAGGTGGAAATGGCCTTGCTGGTCAAACAGTTGCTGAGATGACAACTGATGCAAAAGGGAAAGCAACTTTTGTTAATCAGTTGATGGATGGTATGTTCTACAATTACCTGGTTAATGGTATTAAAATGAATACTGTGACACCAGGAAATGTCATCAGCGCCTACTTGAAAACTAGTCAAATTAAGAAAGCTGATGAGAAGCCAATGCCTGAGCAGTCAGACAAAACAGACGCTTCAAAACAAAAGGATAAGGCTAAAGGTATGGATACCAAAAAAGCAGCAGCACCTGTAAAACAAGAAGGTAAACCCCTTCCTAAAGCAGGTGATAAAGGAGTTACTTTAGTTAGCTTGATTGGTCTTGTTATCTTAGGAATTGCAGGCATGCTTACCTTGACAAAGGCAAAAATGAAGCCATAACCCTCTATCTCTCCTAAAACTATTTCTTAATCAAAACCTCTTTTGAACGATAGTATTCAAAAGGGGTTTTATGTATGTTAACGCCTCTATTTTATACGACAAATGAATCAAGCTACCTGGGAGATGTAAAAATTTTCTACCACTAGCCACGTTTAGAAATGAGAAATGACCTATGACCTAGTTGATACCTTTTCTTTCCTTTGAAAGAGAAGGGAGAAAGTTGTGAACCAGAAGTGCAAAATAGGTTATAACGTGTTAAAATAGTAAATGATTTGGTTTTAACCGTATTTCCTTTTATGGGATCCTATGAAACCATGATAAACCACCCAGGTGGGATGAGATAACGAGCGAACGATTGAGGAGTTAGTATGGAATATTTTAACGTTGGGAAGATTGTCAATACCCAAGGACTACAAGGAGAAATGCGTGTATTATCGGTCAGCGATTTTGCTGAGGAGCGCTTTAAGAAGGGATCACAATTGGCTTTGTTTGATGACAAAGACCAGTTTGTTCAAGAGGTCACGATTGTTAGTCATAGAAAGCAAAAAAACTTTGATATCATCAAATTTAAAGACATGTATCATATTAATGCTATTGAAAAGTACAAGGGATACACTTTAAAGGTCTCAAAAGACAATCAAGGGGATTTACAAGAAGGAGAATTTTATTACCATCAGATTATTGGCATGGCTGTTTATGAAAAGGATGTCCTTATTGGACATATTAAGGAAATCTTGCAGCCAGGTGCTAATGATGTTTGGGTAGTGAAGCGTCAAGGAAAACGAGACTTGTTATTACCATATATTCCCCCAGTAGTTCTTAACGTAGATGTTCCTAACAAGCGCGTGGATGTTGAATTGATGGAAGGTTTAGACGATGAAGATTGATATTTTAACCCTTTTTCCTGAAATGTTTGCCCCTCTAGAGCATTCCATTGTAGGCAAGGCAAAAGAAAAAGGATTACTTGACATTCACTACCATAACTTTCGAGATTACGCTGAAAAAGCTCGACATGTTGATGACGAACCCTATGGTGGTGGGCAAGGCATGCTCTTGAGGGCACAACCAATTTTTGACACCATTGAACACATCCAAGCTCAAAAACCGCGGGTTATCCTCTTGGATCCTGCTGGAAAACCCTTTACTCAGGCTTATGCTGAAGAATTAGCTCTTGAGGAAGAGTTAATTTTTATTTGTGGTCATTATGAGGGCTACGATGAGCGCATTAAAACCTTAGTCACAGATGAAATATCGTTGGGAGATTTTGTCCTAACTGGTGGGGAATTGGCAGCCATGACGATGGTGGATGCAACTGTTCGGCTAATTCCAAATGTGATTGGTAAGGAAAGTAGTCATCAGGACGATTCCTTCTCATCAGGACTTTTAGAATACCCTCAATACACTAGGCCTTATGACTACCGAGGGATGACGGTGCCAGATGTTTTGATGAGTGGGCACCATGAACGTATTCGATTGTGGCGTTTAGAAGAAAGTCTCAGAAAAACCTATTTGAGAAGGCCAGATTTGCTAGAGCGGTACGAGTTTTCTGAGGAAGAGAGCAACTTATTAGCTAAGATAAAAGCAGAATTGATTCAAGGAGAAGACTAATGGAAGAAAGAGAATATGATATAACCATCATTGGTGGTGGTCCAGTAGGTTTATTTACCGCTTTTTATGCAGGGCTCCGAGGTATGAGGGTGAAAATCATTGAAAGTTTATCAGAACTAGGTGGTCAACCCGCCATTCTTTACCCAGAAAAAATGATTTATGATATTCCAGCCTACCCCGCTTTGACAGGAGCAGAATTAACAGAGAATTTGCTTAAGCAGTTGAGTCGTTTTGAAGATCGTACAACAATTTGTTTAAAAGAAGAAGTCTTGTCTTTTGAGAAGGTTGAAGGTGGTTTTTCGATTACCACTAATAAGGCAGAGCACTTTTCAAAAGCGATTATCATTGCTTGTGGAAATGGCGCTTTTGCACCACGGACATTAGGGTTAGAAGGGGAAGAAGATTTTGCTGACCATAACCTGTTTTATAATGTCCATCAGTTGGAACAATTTGCAGGCCAAAAAGTTGTGATTTGTGGTGGGGGGGATTCGGCTGTAGATTGGGCTTTGGCTTTAGAAAACATTGCTGAAAGTGTTACAGTTGTGCACCGCCGCGATGCATTTAGAGCACACGAACACAGTGTGGAATTGTTGAAAGCATCAACGGTCAACCTCTTAACACCTTATGTGCCAAAAGCATTGAAAGGCATTGGAAACCTAGCTGAAAAGCTAGTCATTCAAAAGGTTAAAGAAGAAGAGACAATGGAGCTTGATGTGGATAGTATCATTGTGAGTTTTGGTTTTTCAACCTCTAATAAAAATTTGAAAAATTGGAATCTCGACTACAAACGCTCCAGTATCAATGTCACTCCGCTTTTCCAAACCAGTCAAGAAGGTATTTTTGCTATTGGGGATGCGGCAGCTTATGATGGGAAAGTTGATTTAATCGCTACTGGATTTGGTGAGGCACCAACAGCCGTTAATCAAGCCATTAACTATATTTATCCAGATCGAGATAACCGTGTGGTGCATTCAACATCTTTAATTGACTAAAGAGTTAGGGGTACAATCTCATCGTTAGAGAGGAACGTTCACTTATTAGATTGTTACTTGTTCTAAGGAGTGGAGCCACTTTTGTCCACGCCAAACGCATGAAGAAACTTTTGTTTTCAGAAAACTAGATTCATAATGACAAAATCAATCAAAGTAGTACACTATAGATGAGGTGACTACGATGATTGATTTTATTACTGCTATTGATAATTGCGCCGGTGAATTGGATAGTCGTCAATCTTGGAAAATTCGCTACCCCTTATCAACCATTCTATT
Source organism: Streptococcus sp. F2 (assembly GCF_056500955.1). NCBI lineage: Bacteria > Bacillati > Bacillota > Bacilli > Lactobacillales > Streptococcaceae > Streptococcus > Streptococcus sp. F2. Next base: position 49 of record NZ_JBWKAI010000031.1, on the reverse strand, counting down.
TCTTGTCTTCGTTTGTCAGTTAGCTGGCATTGAAACCTGGAAGGAGATG